>CALIZI010000463.1 GCA_938028705.1 uncultured Saprospiraceae bacterium
GCAATGATTTTCAGGTAATTGAATATTGAGCTAAAACGACACTTGACAGCTAAAGCAGTCATTACAGCACGCTCAATCTATATTTATTAAATCAAAGAAGCATTTTGATATTATAAATCCACTTATGTGTGTCACACTCAACTAAAATTATTTAATAATTTGTTTATTATCTTAATAATATTACATTTTAAAAATAAAATATGTTTGTATTTAACATGGGATATTTTTTCCGAATTTGGGCTAAAACTCGTCTGACATTTAAACTTTGCTGGAAAAATATGACATCATCGGTGAATTTTGAAAATGTCTGACGAGTTTTAGCCCAAATTCAAGAGCAAAATGCCAACTATATGAAATAAAAATAGAATGTGAAATTGTCAAGTTATTAAAAATTAATTTTTTATAAATATATTTTAAAATACCCTTATTTCACTTAACCATTAATAATTTAATGATGAAATGTACTCGTTTGGTAATGATTTTTAGTGTGTTGTTTTGGCTGATGATGCAAACGACTCATGCTCAGGAACAGACTCAAATATTTGAAGATACTAGGCAACTCAAAGTATTGTCGTGGAATATTTATATGTTGCCGCCGCTCATTTTTTTTAATGGTAAACAAAAGCGTTCGCGTGCTATCGGTCAATTGTTGAGGGATAGTGATTACGATGTGATTGTCTTTCAAGAGGCATTTCATCATGGTGCGCGTTGGCGTATAAAACGTTGGTTAAGAGATGTTTATCCATATCAAATTGGTCCGGCGAATATCCACTATGTATCCTTGCGAGCGAGTAGCGGTATTTGGATAGTGAGTAAAGTACCGATACAAAAAGTGGAGTCAATATGTTTTAAAAAACGCTGGGGATTTGACAATCGGATGGCGCGAAAAGGCGCACTGATGGTAGAGGGCGAGAAGAACGGACAGTCTTTTCAAATCGTTGGTACGCACCTCAATTCGGGTGGTCCGGCGGAAATTCGGTTGAGTCAGGTAGCCGCTATTCAAGCCGAACTTCTTGAACCTTATGCAAAATCTGACATACCACAGATTGTTTGTGGTGATTTTAATATTGCAAAAGGTACGAATACTTACCAAAAAACCCTTGACATACTAAAGGTGGAAGACGGAGAACTGAAAGGAAAACGCAACGCCACTTACGACCGCGAAAATGATATGAATGGCGGTGAAGTCAGGCGGATAATTGACTTCATCTTTTACCGAAACAACGGACGCAAAACCAAATCCATAGTACGCCGCATTCCCAAAATACAACATCGCTGGCACAAAAAACACATTGACCTCGCCGACCATAATCCGGTAGAAGCGGTGATTACATGGTGAGATTAGTTCATGGTTGATGGTTCATAGTTCATGGTTGATGGTTCATAGTTCATGGTTGATGGTTCATAGTTCATGGTTGATGGTTCATAGTTCATAGTTTATACGAAATTCTATGTTGGAACAACTATGAACCATGAACTGACAACTATGAACCATGAACTGACAACTATGAACTAAATTCACTCGTCCAGAAGTCTGCGTAATTCTTTGGTACTGAGGAAGCCACCGCGTAAGCAGTTGGTGAGTACAATGATAGTTTTTTCGGAGTGTGGTATCCGAATGAGATAGGAAGTATAGCCTTTCCACCAGCCGGTATGGTGTACGATCTTGTCGCCGTTTCTTTTGGTATTGATGCGCCAGCCCATACCGTAATTGTCGTGTTTGTGTAAGCGTCGATGTGCGGGTGTGAAGGCGAGTTCGGCGGTTTCGGGGCAGAGCAATTCGTGGGTATAAAAAGATTGGTCGAAGCGAAACAAGTCCTCTACACTCGCATAAATTCCCTTGTCACCTACTACGCCGTTGTAGTGCGAATCACCGATTTTTCGTCGTCGTTTGTCGTGTCCTATCGTAGTAGGCAAAGATGAAGCATCTTTCTGATATACAAAGGCATCGTACATTTGAAGTGGCTCAAAGAGGTACTTTTCCATAAAATTGTTATATGTCTCGCCGCTTGCCCGTTCTATAATCGAAGCTAGTACACAATAGTTGGTATTGACATAATTGTAGCGATAATTGGGTCTATAATATCTTTGTGGCTCGTGTATTTCCATCAGACACAACACATCCTCATTGGTGATGGTTTTTCTCCAATTTTTCCAATGCTCATCACTAAAATACAGGTATTCCGGCAAGCCGGATTTTTGTATTAATAAATGTTCAATCGTAACACCTTTGTATGGAAAATTGGGAATAAATTTTTGAACAGTATCTTTGACAGAAAGGAAGCCCCAATCCTGAAGCATCAATATAGCGGTAGAGGTCATCGGTTTGGTGACAGATGCTAATTGGAAAGGTGTTTGAGTGGTGAGCGGATCTCTTTTCGAGCGAATATCGCCATAGCCAAAAGCTCCTTTATAAACGATTTTCCCTTTTTCAGCAAATAGCACCGCTCCATTGAAACTGCCCCAACCATTGCGACGCTTAAAGTATCGCTCTATTCTTTCTATTAGTTTAGCATCAAATATAACTTCCTCTTGCTCTATCACAGGCTCAAAACCGGAGGTGATAGGGCGAGGTGCCGAATATACAGTGGACTTATTATTGATGGAAAAAAAACCTGTTGATATACAAAACAGTCCCAATCCAATCATGGCTCCAATTGCGAATCTTACACGTTGCTTTATCTTCATTTTCTTACTCAATCAATAGGGAAATGCAAACTTCATCATTTTACGGCAAAAAGCCAAAAAATGTTTTTTTAAAATGTCACTTTTTTTGTCAAAACAAAGTAATTTCTTTGGTGATTTGCTGTTTTATAATCTCATTATTACACAGTTTGATAGTTATTTGCAAACATAATTAAAGCATAAATTATTGTTTATCAAATATTTATACATTATTTTCTCTAAAATAAAAAGCATAATTTTAAAGCCTTTTGAATTTACTTCAAATGTCGTAAATACATTTCAGGATTATTTAAAAAGCTTTTCGTAATTCTATAATGCTCTGTTTCTTCGAGCGGTGTTTTCTCCATTTTTTCTTCTGTTATTTCAAATATCGTTGCATCAGGGATGGACATCAGAATCGGTGAATGTGTAGCAATTATAAATTGTGACGTATTGGATTTGAGATGGTCATTAATGTGATAAATAAGAGAAAGCTGTTTGGCAGGCGAAAGGGCGGCTTCCGGTTCGTCGAGTATATAAATCCCTCTTTTCTGAATTTTCTCTTGTATAATTTTTAAATATGCTTCGCCATGCGAGAAAGAACTGAGTTCCTGCCCGTAATTTTTTCGTACATGATGTATCTGATAATTAGCATTGTCTTTCATTTCCTGAATGATATGTGTCGGCACTTCACCTTCCAAAGATTTTAAGTGTTCGTGTAATTCTGCGTCTCGCCGATTTATACTATTCAGATAATCTCCAAAATCTTCAGCTCTGAAAAAGAAACCTGTGGGTCTGTTGATATTAAAATTTAATTCTAAATAAGAAGAAAGTTGTACTGCGGCATGAAATGATTTTTTGGTATATCCGCTACCATCAATATGCGGTAACTGCAAGCGGAATGCAATGGTTTCAATGAGCGTTGATTTGCCGGTACCATTATCACCGATAAAGAAATTTAAATTGCCGGAAAGGTCAATATTTTTAGCATATTTTATGGAAGGAACATTATACGGGAATGGATTGGTTCTTGATGAATTGATATGTATGGATTTTATATAAGGCATTATTGAAATGTAAAATGTAAAATAATAAATGTAAAATGTAAAAGTGGCGATAGTACGCAAAAGGACATTTTATTTTTTGTTATTTTTAATATTTTAAAAATTAATAAAATAACTTTATACTATTTTTTATTTTTATAATCAACAATTTACATATTTAATTTATTAAAAATGTAATAAAATAATTTTATATGCAAATTTACACCTAATTCCTAATTCCCACTATCCAAAGCCCGAATATAACAAAAATTCGCCGACCGGACATGCCAGCCGACGAACTGATTGGATATCGGAGCATCATTGTAGATGCACCTTTGAGCTTCTTTTTGAATGCAATAATAGGATAAATTTTATAAACATTACTACATTACAACATTCATTAATCGGGCAAACTGAGAAAGTTACCATTATTGAATGACCATATTACTTTGTCTCCACCATTGATGTCACCGTCAAGTGTGAAGTCTTCGACTATATAGAATCCGAAATTACCATTCTTAGTTCCCCACTTAGCAATGTCTTCGCCATTGATATCTTCCTGTTTATTAAGAATAATATCGGGGGCACTGCCTCCAAGTGTCGCATATTTATCCGATGCCACTTGTCGAAGTGGCGGATATAATGAATTCCATGTATTGGCAGATTGTGTAAAGTCTTTTACAACAGGTGTCCTCCCAAAAGATAGAGCCTCAGAAACGGTGGTCAGATGATTTCGGTGTCGTAGCGTAAGGTGATAATTTCCTTGCTCTACATCAACAAATTTAATAACAGTACCATCTAATGACACGACATCTCCATCACTTTGTATAAAAGCTGTCTGTTGTGCCACCCGTGTTCTATCTATATCACTTCGTAATTCTACGATTATCCAATCGACAATCACATCTCCGGCATTAGGCGCATCGAAGGCTGTAATACTGACCGATTCTCCTGTACTATAAGGAGAGATGAGCGGTAGTAACTGAAGGTCTCTAAGACTGGTTCGCATTCGACCAATGGTTTTATCATAAGCTCCTTCAAGTATCAGTTTAGGGCTTACACAGACCGTACCCGCTATTTTTATTTCTTCTATTTTTTGACAACCTTCATCATTGGTAACAGTCACAGTATAAGTACCTGCTTCGAGTCCTGCAATCGTCGGGCTGGTTTGTCCTGTACTCCACTGGTAAGTAAAGTTGCTGGACCCTGAAGCATTTACAGTAATGCTTCCATTGGTATTAAAGGCTGTTTCTGACGTAACGTCAATATCTAGATAAACGCCTGTATTGTCTTCAATATAAGCCATAGCAGATAGTTCAGTTCCTGTTGCATCAGTCACCGTAATGTAGTGCAAACCTGCCGAGAGGTTGGATATATTGGGAGTAGTCTCACCATTATCCCACTGATAGGTAAAAGGTGCTGTACCACCATGTACCGTCACACTGGCTTCACCGTTCCGGTGGCAGGTCTCTGCTAGTCCTTTGACAGAAAAAGCCATATTTGTTCCCGGCCCTGCGTGCGAAATGACTAAGGTATGTCCTTCAGCAGGAATGATATTGCCATCTTTGTCTTCAAGGTTGATGTTTTCTATGCTGTAGATGAAGACATGTTCCAGATTGACTGCATTGCCTGTGGGTAAATCTTCCAAGATAACTATCTGACTGATAGATCCGTCTCCTATAAGATTGTTTTGGTCTTGACGAGAAACGGCTATATCTGTTTTTCCGGGATCCACTTGTGTAAAGGTAAGTAAATCATCAAAACTTCCTGAACCTATCAGCCAGGCATTAGAAAAATCGACACTTTGCATGGTTCCTGTATGTTTGAATGTGTATGAAAGCCCATAACTTTCTAAGACGGGTATGTTATTTTCTTTGGTCAATACAATATCAAATACTACATCAGGATGATTATTAAAAAGTGAGGATTCATCTAGTTCTATACATACATAAGCAACAGGTGGAATGCCCAATATTTGACCATAAGGATTAGTACCATTGGTCATCAGAGTATTTAATCCCATACCTGCTTCACCATGTGTCTGATAATAATATTGGTCAATGATGTCTAAATCCAAAGAGTCTATGGCTCCATCACCATTAGCATCGGCATAAGCCCATTCGGTTTCTTGCCATGTCGGTGCTGCCTGTCCGCTCCATGTTGCTGTAAGCTGACGAGTAGGTCCTGTTTCGCCTTGAAATTGCCCTACCGAGAGTACATCTCTTGCATCTACTACACCGTCATTATTGGTATCGCCGGCCCACACACAGTTGTCAGAAACCGTAACAGATAGGGTGTCAGTAGCCCAATTGTCGCACCAATCCTGTACTCTAAGTATGTAATCACCGGATTCTTGGGCAACGAATCTTGACTCGTCACTCAACATAACTCCATCTTTGTACCAAAGGTAAGTCTGCATACCTTCTATACTTGCGTCCAGTTCCGCTATTACATCACATACATTAAATTGTTCTTCCAAATCAAGGTCATCTGCACGTCCTCCGATATTGACTTCTTTTGTGAATGTCGCTGTACAATTAGCACTGCTTTTGGTGACTAGTTTGACTTGATAAGTACCAAAATTTTGGAAATCATGGGTGTAATCGGCATTAGAAGATACATATACATCGTCTATGTACCAGTCCTGAGCGTCGGTATTACTTGATGAATTGCGAAATGGAATGACTGTACTCGTACAGATTGACTGTTGGTCAAAGTTGAATGAAGCAGTCAGTGCAGATAGTATGCCCACCCCGCCATGAGTACCTACCCAATAACTTCCTTTGGCATCTCTGCTGATGGTTTGGATCTTATCATTGGGAACAGGAGAGTTGGCTACATTGTAGATGGTGCAGACATATCCGTCAAATTTGCAGAGGCCTTCTCCGGTAGCCAACCATTTATCATTATTATCATCTATCAAAACACTTTCTATATTTTTGGGAGCATCTGTGATGCTTTGGTTGACCCATGTTGCACCTGTAAAGTAGGCAAGACTATTTGGTGTAGTCAGCCATTTTACACCATCACTGCCCATTTTTACATCTGTAATAACACTATTTGTATTATAAACTGTCCAGTAATTATTTGAAGTCAAGTTGGCGATTCCCCCTCCCGTAGCTATCCACATTTCACCAACATTGCTATCATGTAAAATACTATGTATGGTATTATTCGGTAAATTGGAACTGCTTGCTGTATAAGTCGTCCAAGCATTGTCATATACGGCTACACCGCTTCCGGCTGTGCCTATCCATATTTTACCATTATTATCGGCTGTAATAGTAGTGACGGCATCATTGAAAGGTGTGTGTGTGGTATAGGGCAAATCCTCATTGTCAATATCAACTTCAAGTATGTCCGAATTAGTACCTACCCACAATTTTCCATCTTCCTCATAGTATAAAGCACGTATCTCAATATCTTGAAAATCACCATCTTGCGCCCATTCACCATCAGTAAACCGGACGAGTCCTTTATTTGTACCTATCCACATATTGTTATTATTATCTTCTGCAAAAGCATTGATAACATTGCCGGGAAGCGGCGAATTGAGTGGAGGGATGACGACTGATTGGTTGTTCACATCTTTTGTCAATGACCTATCTGTTCCAAACCACCTTTCGTCATTATCTACTACTAATATGGTATTGACACTTTCCGGTCCATCACTCAATAAGGCACTCGGTTGCCATACTACATCATTAAATGTATAGATGTCTGACATAGTACCCAACCATTGGCTGCCCGATGGAGAAATACCAATGGATAGAATAGGATTGGTGATTCCCATACTACTGACCTGTTGCCAGATATTTCCGTTATATTTAGCTATGCCTCCTTGTGTAACAATCCAAATATTGCCATTAGCAGGATTGAGTGTGATGTCATTGATAGCATTATCAGGTATATTTGAGTTTCCGGCATTCCAGCTTGTAAAACTATCGAGTGTGGCAGATAATTTTGCAACTCCGGCAGTATAGGTAGCTGCATATAATTCACCATTATTATCAAAAATTATCTTCTTAACATTATCGTCGGGTAAAGCGGAATTGCTGCTGTTGAGTGTCACCCAGTTGTTGTTGCCATTGAAGTGTGCAATACCCGCTCCTTTGGTAGCTGTCCAGACCTCTCCGGTTTGACTAATGGCTACGCTTTGTACATCATCAGAGGGTAAACCTGAGTTTTGGGTATCAAAGGTCGTCCAATTTGTACCGTCAAATTTAGTCAATCCGGCAGGTGTGCCTATCCACTTCACCCCATTGGCATCTACGGCAACGGCATTGATATGATTGTGAGGTAAACCGGAATTGCTATTGGTATAAAAAATACTTGAATGGTCTGTTCGATGGACTTTGGCTAATCCGCCTGTAGTACCTGCCCATACATAATCACCCTGTACGGTGAGTGCAAGTACGTGATTGCCATAGGTCAATTGTTGCCATTCGGGGTCACAATTGGGTACAACGTTATTAGTATTCACGAAGATGTCCTGACATGAGGTATTGGCACCACAATCATCTGATACAGTGAGACATACAACATAATGTCCCGATTGACCAAATGTGTATGTTACTTCCGCTCCGGTAAGGTCGTCTGTTTCGTCATCGCCATATTCCCAATGATAAGTTGCACCTGTTCTGTTGTGACTTACTACAAAGTTGACTTCCAGTCCGTTGGTAACGTAATCAAAGTTTGCATTGGGTCGGGATACATTGGTCAGGAAGCGTCCGACATGTAAGTTGCCTGCACGGGCTTTACCTTCCATTGAAGTCAATGGAGTGGTGGTATTCAATAAATTATCTTTGAGTTGTGGGATAGTTGGGTTGTTACAAATCCCAAAGGCGAGTGCTACAGCTCCTGCAACATAAGGGGTGGACATGGAAGTACCGGAGTACCATCCATACAAATTGCCGGGCAGGGTACTATAAATTTCCCCACCCGGCGCTCCGATATCCACAGAGTTCTCTCCATAATTGGAGAATAAGGTTAAGCTGTTGTGCCTGTCAGTGGCAGCAACACTTATTATATTTTGGAAGTCGTAGCTTGCCGGATATACAGCTAAAATGTCATTATCTCTACCGTTATTTCCGGCTGCGGCGACTACTATATGGTCATTATTATTTTGAGTACTTGCAAATGCATCTTCTAATGTTTGGGAATTTTCAGTTGTTCCCCAACTCACATTGGTGACATTTGCGCCCATTTGGAGTGCGTAAGCGAGTGCTTCTTGTGCACTGAATACGTCTCCGTTTCCTGTCACATCAAATATTTTGAGTGGCATGATTCGGGCTTGCCAGGCAACTCCGGTAAGACCTATACCATTATTGCCTTTTGCGGCTATTATGCCGGATACGTGTGTTCCGTGACTATGATCGTCATAAGGATTATTATCATCGTTGGCAAAATCCCAACCGATGAGGTCGTCTATCTTGCCATTTCCGTCATCATCTATCCCATTTTCATCACCGGGGTCAAATATCCATTGACCACCGCTCCACTCAAGTACATGACCATCTCCATCGGCATCTTCTCCAAGGTTTTGCCAGATGTTGTCAACAAGGTCTTCATGTGTCCAGTCAATCCCTGTATCCAATACACCGATGATCGCATTTGTTCCAGTCGTCATTTCCCACGCATCTAATGCGCCAATGTCTGCCCCTGCCAGCCCTGCAAGTTGTCCTGTATTTTGTAAGCCCCATAATTTATCAAAGGACGGGTCGTCAGGTTCATGGAAAATGTTAATGGAATGATTCGGTTCTATGTATTGAATACCGGGATGACTTTTCACATAATCGGTAATAGTATTAAGACCTTTATAGGTCTGTCCGTTTATTTTTACTATTAAAGGAATCCTCCAGAGTTCCGTATCCGTATTTTCAAATCTTTTTAAGACTACAGCTTTTGTTTTCTCAGTGATTTCTCTTTTCTTGCTTTGTAATAAGTTTGCTCTGAATTTTACAATTACTTCTTTCGTCTCGTCATCAGTGTGGTTGTTTTTCTGAGCATCAACTTTAAAGGATATTGTTAAGAAAAACAATATGCCAAGCATTAGAAATCCTTTTAATGGATAAGAGCTTCTCATGATTCAGTTAGGTTGAGTAAGCTGTATTGCGCCTTTGCACAGTCCAAAGATACGCCAGCTCTAAGGTAAAAAAAAACGTTTAATGCCTTTTTTTTGAATTACATAAATCATTAAATTAAATTAATAATTTTATGTATTTCTCTGTTTTACCGGATTTAATGATTTTTCCTTTTGTTTTTTAGCGTATTTTTTTTAATTTTACAATCTCATTTTTCTCACAAAATTTATTCATAAAAATGTACAAAAATCGCTTTGTAAGGTTGTTAAAAACCTTTTCGGAATATGATTTAAAGCAATTTGCAAGGTTTTTACACTCTCCTTACCATAATCGCAGTCAACAGTGTATAGATGTTTTTGAAGTATTGATACACTATTTAGAAAATAAAGAGTTGGGAAATTTTACGAAAACAGAGTTGTGTCATAATATTTTCAAAGATACAAAAAAAATAAATACCTTAGATGTTATTTTGAGTAAACTTGTTCGTTTGGCGGAAGAATTTATTACTTTGGAGAATTTAAACAAGCAACCTTATCTGAAACAGCACTTATTATTGGAGGAGTTGTTGGAGCGGCAAAACTTAGGACATTTTAAAAGTGCTGCCAATCAAACGATAAACAGACATGATGCGATTGAGCGCAAGGGGGAACAGTTTTATTCTGAAAAGTATTTGTTGGCGAATGATTTTTATAAGTATATGGTCTTGACTGATAAAAAACGATCCTGGGAAAGTCTTAATGATACCATTCGTGCATTGGATGAATTTTACCTGATTGAACGTTTAAAATTACTTTATGAATCAGTAAATTATAAAAATCTTTACCCAATAGAACATAATAAGGGTGAAATAGATCCTACAGTAGAATTATTAAAATTGGATGATATTAAAGAAAATCCTATGATCGCCTTGCAATACACTATGTTACTAACTATCAGAGATGAGAAAGATGAACATTTTAAACAGTTATTAAACTTGCTTGACAAATACTACCTCAATATTCCGAAAGATGAATTATTAAGCCTATATAGTATCATAACCAATTTTTGTGTTAGAAAAATAATTAATGGTGATACAAATTATCAACAAACTCTTTTTGCCATATATAAAAAGCAAACTGAACAGCAAGTCATATTCCATGGAAAGTATGTATCTACACAAGCTATGAAAAATATTATTTCTCTAGGATCTCAACTTAATGAGTTTGAATGGACGGAGGAATTTCTAGAATCACACACCAATTACATCCGACCAGAAATTAGAGATAATGTTTATCACTATAATAAAGGTGCTTTAGCATTTTATAAAAAAGATTTTAAAGCCGCTATGGACCACCTCAACCAGACTGATAAAATGGATTTGTCTTTTGAATTAGGTAGGAAGACTGTGTTACTCCGTACTTATTATGAGTTGGATGAAAGTCTTGCCTTTGATGCACTGTGCAAATCGTTTAAAGAGTATGTACATTCTCAAAAAGGAATGCCTGCACGACTAAAGAAAGCCTATATTAATTTTACTATTGTATTGCGTAAGATTGATAGCCTTCGACACAAGGGAGACACCACAAAGATAGAAAAGTTACTGGAAAAAATCAACACTTATCAATATTTGACGAATAAACCTTGGCTGATAGAGAAGTTGAAGGAGATTCCGGCGTATAAGAAAATGATGATGGAGTTGGCTGGTTAGTTGATAGAGTTGATGAAGTTGATAGAGACAAAACCCACTCTATAAACTCTATAAACTCTATAAACTCTATAAACTCTATAAACTCTATAAACTCTATAAACTCTATAAACTCTATAAACTCTATAAACTCTATAAACTCTATAAACTAAGTTCAATATTGAAATTAGCAAAGAAAATATTGGAACGGAGTGGCACTTCTACATTAAATTCGCGTGCATGTATATAAGCTATTTTGAAGGTGATTTGTTTGGTGAGTTTATAATCCAAACCTGTATAGATTCTGAATTGGTCAGGATTATTGTCGGGTGTGAAGCGGTAGAATAATTCGGTAGCGATAAATGGTTCGATTTTGTCGGGAAATTTGGGTTCGTATTGAAACAGTAGTTTGGGGCGCAGGTGAGCAGTGTTGTTTTGTTTTTTGTCGAATTCGTATTGAAATTGGGTACTAAAATAAATTTTCGTATTGATATTTTTGAGTTCGTGGCGCAGACGAGGAGTGATATACAAGCGGTGTCTGTCCACAATCGGCATGAGCGAAAAACGATAACCTCCTGCTAATTTGACTCGCTTTTTAAGGTCATAAATAACTTCAAGGTTGATCAGGTTGAGTTGAAATTCGGAGACATTTTGGTCAAGACGAACTTCGTCGGTGAGGAGAAGGGTAAATTTATCATTGGCTTTATATTCAAGGCTGATGCCTTGCCAAGCCTGCCCGTCTTTTTCAGTTTGAGTTTGAGCCTGAACTGCAAGGCATGATACTAATAAAATAACTATTCCCGAAATACTTTTAGACTTCTTCATATTCACCGGGTTGGTTTTTATGCGCTTGTCCGTTTTGAGCAACACTGTCTATTTGAATTGTTCCTTCTTTAAAATCAATCAGGGATTTTTTGTCCAATGGCTCAAAATACACCCGCAACGAAGCACTATCATTCAAATAATTCATAGCCAATACATCTATTTTAACGACTTTCCGTCCGGTTCGGGTTTCGAGGTCTTCAATCAGTTCGTGTTCATTTTCGGGTTTGATACGATCTACATATTCATAAGTCACCTTTTTTACATCATATACTTGTCGGAAAAATACTTTTTCCGCTACAAAAATAGAAGTAACGATGAAAGCATTAATCAGCAATAATTCAACCACACTAAATTCGGTCGCACTAATAGAGTTCATCACCGCCAAACAGACCAAAGCAAAAAGGTAGGTCATATCCTTAATAGAGATGGTCATAGTACGGTAGCGCATGATAGAAAACAGGGCAAACAAACCAAAACCAAAACCAATCCCCAGATCTACGCTGGTCATCAGGTGGCATATAAAAAATATCAGGATATTGAATATCAGGTAAGTAAATGTATATTCGGGTTTATCATTGGCAGGTCGGTATATCAACAAGACTATAATCATAGCTGCCGTCAGGTTCAATGCCAACTTTAATCCCAATGCTTGCATACCGGCTAAGTTTAATAGAAGCACGTCCAATGTATTAACACTTAGCCAGAGAGCGGTAGAAGTCATTATCTGTAATTTTAGCTATTTTGAATAGCTTATTCTTAAATCCGTTTCTTTTCACTTCACCATTACAACAACTCATCACACCCAAACAATATTTGCTGAGCCGGATAGGAAATATTCTTTCGCGGTGCAAGGTACGCAATGCAGCCGACTTTCGGTCAAATCTTTCCTGTTTTATCTCAATAATAGCAAGTTTTGGGCTCGAAATCAACTCATTCTTACTATCATAACGCTTAAATTCCAAGTCAATATCTATCGTTACCCGTTCACGCATATCTTTACTCACCAGCGTCATTCGACTATAATATATCCATATTGCAGGTTCAAACTCGTGGGGATCGAGCGGCGTATGTCGCTCCAAAAGGATGGTCTCCGTCAAGCCCAACTCCGTCTTAATATCATCCGTTGCAATACGTGTTTTTACAGTGCGGTTTTTATTGGTTTTATGTTTGATTTCAAAAAAATGAAGCCCAGAATTGATATAATTTCGATAGCGTATTTTATACCTGTTTTTTCGTCCGTTGTGATGCTCATGATAACTTTCCCACTCCAATGTATCATAGTATAATGAACTATAATCGCCCACTCTGCGTCCGTCAATTTCCAATATACGATAGTCCACTGCCAGTTGCCTCATAATATCAGGTAGCCGTTCTGCGGAAAGCACCAACTTTGTATCCTGCCTGTCCAACAATTTCACCGCATCCATTTCAGTCAGCGAAATAGGCGCGAATCGTTGAAGAGCTTGTTGAAAATCCGGCGTATCGTATAGTTTATTTTTTGTCATGCTGTAATGCGATAATGTCGTAATGCAATAATGCTGAAATTTGTTAATGCTATAATGTTGAACACACAGTGCTAAACATTATCGCATTTCAGCATTATCGCATTTCAGCATTCATTTTCCTTAATCAAAGACAATCAGTGTATCCAAATCATAGACTTGTCCTTTTTCCGTAATCTCAAAAGTTTTCATAATTGGTTCTATTTCCGAAGGACAATCATCGCATTTAGAATAAGCAAAAACAGTGTATTGACCTTTATATAAATATTTAAATTGGAACGAACCGTCAAAATGTGTGCGGGTATCGTCATCATAAATGGTATTGTCTCCATAAATAATAAATACACGCTCGTCTGGCAAAAAATACTGGTCTTTTAACTCACCATCACTATTAAGATCTTGTAAAAATAACTTACCTACTACGCTAGCCGAGCCACCTTCGCCGGGTTCTTTCTCACAAGAAGCTAATACAAATATCATCAAACATAAAACAAATATACTGTATGCTATGAATCTTCTGTTCATAAAATGTCATTTTTAATGTGAATATGAAATGTAGCTGACATATCGGCACTTCGATATATTCAGATAATTGGATTTGATCCTATGTGGAGATAAACGAACTTAGCTTTTTTAACGAAAATAAAAAGTAATTGTTGCACAGATAATGACGATAAAATCTATTTTAACATTAGACCCCAAGTATAGAAATATCTTGAAATACTCAATAGCAAACAATGTAATGCTTGAATTTTAAAATTAGACGCAAAAATACTTTTTTAGTCTCAAATTTATTTACAATCATTTAAAATAAAATTATTTACAAATATTTTTTTATTTAAATAAAAGATACAATCAATGTAAATAAGCTATTGATTCACTTATTGAGAACGGGTATAAATAAATCAGTTTTCATTTTCATCACTTGATTTATCGTCAAATTATCCTGTAATTTTGTGACATCGTGTTTGTTCAAGCAATTAAGAATAATTCGACAGCTAACGATTTTTTTTATTAAAAAGGCAACCTACCAGAGGTCTGCTCCGTATGAATACCATATATTAAATTATTTTTTAATAATATTTTAATATTAAAAATAATAACTATTTAAATTCTTGTATTCGTCATTCGTTGGATAAAATTATTTTAGGACTTTTGCATTACAACTATCTTCATATTATTAAAATATTAATTTAAAAATAATTATAATTTAATTTTATTAAAAAAATGTTAATCAATATTTTATAAATTATTTAATATTAAAATATACAAATTAAAACTATTAATTCACAAATTGAATTAATAATTTATAAATAAAAATGATTAACCATTAATCGTTAATCATTAATCATTAATAAATGGAATTACTGAAATTTGCGGCGGTGGATATTGGTTCAAATGCAGTGCGTTTGTTGGTCAATACAATTATAGATGAGGACGGGAATCCTTATTTCAAAAAAGCTTCATTGATACGAGTGCCTATTAGGTTGGGGGCGGATGTGTTCAAAACCGGAAAAATATCGAAGGAAAATATCAAGCGTTTGACGGAAGCGATGCAGGCTTACAAATTGTTGATGCAGGTGCATGGCGTGACGGATTATCGTGCTTTTGCAACTTCGGCAATGCGAGAGGCTTCGAATGGTAAGAAAGTGGCGGAAATGATTCGGAAAGAAACGGGCGTGGATTTGCAGATTATTGACGGGATGATAGAGGCGGAATTGTTATTTGCTACGCGGATGAGTGAGCAGCTTAACCCCGCCAAATCTTACTTGTATGTGGATGTGGGCGGCGGTAGTACGGAGTTGACTTTGTTTAGTGATAATAAGAGTCAGGCTTCGAAGTCTTTTAAGATAGGTACGATTCGGATTTTGAACGAACAAGTGGGCAAGGACAAGTGGTCGGCACTGGAAGAGTGGTTGTTGAAAACAACGAAAAATATTAAGCAGATAACGGTCATCGGTACAGGCGGAAATGTAAATAAACTGTCGAAGATATTGAATGGTAAAAAGCGGGATAAATCGTTTGTGCGGTATAAAGATTTGAGGGAATTGTATGATGAACTGGCAGCTATGAGCGTAGAGGAACGCATGAGACAATACAGCATGCGCTCGGATAGAGCGGATGTTGTGGTGCCGGCTGCCCATATTTTTACTACGGTCATGGAGACAACAAAGGCAAAGGAAATGTTTGTGCCAAAAGTTGGTCTTTCGGACGGTATGATTCGCTGGATGTACCGAAAGTATAAGCGATAATCTACGTTTGCCTTGTGCCAAACCCGCTTCGCCTTCTGTTTTTCTTTTCGTCTCTTTTTCGTTTGAGCCACTCATCGAAGCGGATGACTTCGTAGCCCATCGGGTCCCAGAATAGCTCGTCTTTGCCTTCGGAAAGTGCAGCTATTTCGTCTTTAGCAACTTCAAAGGTTTCTTTGAAATCGCCACGATGTTTGATAAATAAACGAATAACTTTGGAAATGACTCGCGCCCGTCCGATGTTCTCGGTTTCGGTTTTCTTGGGACTCAACAGACGGTTGAAGTTTTTGATTTGGTAATCGACCAGAAACAGGTCGTTTTCGTCAATGTGTATCATCATTTGCAGGAGTTTGTAACCGAGGTTCCAGCCCGATTTGTCGGAAGTGATATGGTCGTTGGTACTCAATGATTTAGCCGCTGCATCTAAGTTGCCCTGCAAGTATTCCAAATTGGCACGAAAGAATAACCAACGGGCTTTGATGAGCTTGTTGCCGGTGTTGATTTGTTTGTGTTTTAGGGCATCTTCTACGACTTCCATTGCCGAAGTGTAGTCCTTGTTACGTAAGTGAGCAAAAAAGAGATAATCCATAGCCCGCAATTCATTCATCGTTCCTTTTCTAAAAGTTTTTACTGCTTCTCTTGAGTACTCTACTGATTCTTCATTATCTCCTAGATTTATATGTATAAAAATTATATCTTTTAAGATTCCGGCATAATTAGTTTTGGAACTCATGATAGAACCTTTTTGTGCGAGCCTTAGAGGCTCTTTTGAAAATATCCGAGCCTTTTCAAAGTTTTTACTTATATTGTAATAGTGCATCATAGAAACGTAATACCAAAAAGTAAAACGCTCACTTGAGTCTTGTCCTTCATATTTTTCTAAGTCTGCTAAGATTTTTTCTCCTACATCTTTAATTCCCGTCATTTTATTTGTTTGAAACTCGTTAGGCAGAGCAATCTGGTTGTAGTATTTTCTAATTTTCAACCATTTACCTAACTCCTCAAGAGTATAATCCATATTTTCGCTATATTTCTCAAATACTTCCAACCCTTCTCTAAATCCAAAGATTGTACGAAGATAATTTCTAATACTCAAAACTTCGGAAAACATTTCATAGGTTTCAGCTAATTCTAAAGCTGCATTGAGCAACTTTTCCCCTTCACCATATATTTTACGTTGTAAGAGTAGCTGCCCTTGTAAAAACATTCTTCGACAATCTACTTCAGCTTGCACCCTTATTGGAGAGTCTCTTTGTTTTGAATCTTGTAACAAAATAAAATTCAATAAATCTTTTTTTAATCTCCTTTTGACATGAGAAAACGCAGAATTTGGTGCGGAATTATATAATATCAGACAAGCCTCTTTATCGTCTTGTACTTTTCTCTCTAAAATTATATCAAATAATTGAAGCTTTTTTTTCTCCATTCCATTGGATTGAATGCTTAAAAATTTCCTAATTAGTCGTCTTTCTCTACCGTCTAAGGAATTAACTATAGGTAACAAGTTTTTCATACAAACTATTATTGAAATAAAAATGTAATTTGTAAAGTAATTTGTGAGAATTTTAAATTCAAAAAAATCTTTTAAAGTCAAAAGTTTTGCCATATTATGGCAGAGGTTTTTGGCTCGCCTTAATTATTTGACTTTTAGTATTCTTTTTCAATTGAAAACGCATAAAAAAGTAATTCTATTTTCAAGAAATATCAAAAAATAACTACAAATACTTTATTCAGTCAGTCTTATACTGTGTCAAAAAAAAGAAGTTACTAATAACATAAACAATTAATAGACAATCACTTAGTATATCTACATACACAAATTTAGTTTATTTTTTTGATAAAACAATAATTGCGTAAGTAAAAATAAAGTATCATATTTGAGTTGTAATTGTAATTGTAATTGATTTTTTAACCTAAAACTTTGTTGTTATGTTGAATTGGATTGAAGATTTATTAGAATGGTTAGGCATTTGGGATCCTGAAGATAATTGAGAAGGCAGATATTTTCATTACCAAACGACCTACCCAAAAATAGATGTTGCTAAGGGAAGTAACCCTCGGCAAATGGTAAAACATCTATTTCCCAATAACCTCAGATTAACAATCACAGTGAGAAATACATTTTTATACTGGCTTATGTCAGTTTGGTCAATGAAATACAAAGTCTCTTTACAAACTTCAGCAGTTATTGCTGCCTAACATTGTTGGCTCGTTCCCAGAGCAAAATTGTTACTTATCCACACTTTCAGAATACCATTCAGCACCACTCTATGAACTTTTCGTAGAGGGGATATCCACGTTGATCCCACCTCATTTGCTTTAAATTATACTAAAATCGCAAATAAATCGTCTGAAAACGCACATTTCTATGTCAATTTTTGCTACTTAATTTACATTTAAATCACTGATAATCAAGCACTAAAGTTTATTGAATTAAAAAAAACACTAACAAAACATGCTATAAATGCGAATTGCCAGAAAAGATAAAAAAACTCATTTTTGTGTTATACAATGTTTCTCTGCTGAGTTTCTTACTTGTATAAAGATGATGTTTCCTCCAGAGTTCAGTGTTCTCTTTTTTAGCCTTTTAGAGTTTACTGAGCTCTTTTTTTATGTCCTGCACTAAACTTTTCTCCCTCCAACCTTTCCTAACAAATGTTTATTTATAATTGATTGCTATATAAAATAGTTCATTACGAACGAATCTGCTTTTCCAATTATTAAATTGAAATAAATATACAACAATTCAAACTCTATTTTTAAGTCTTCATCAAAAAAAATACAAAATAAATAACATAAAACATTGATAATGAGTTCAAAACAAAATTAAACATACTAAAAAATCATCAAAAAGACATTCAAACGTGAATTGTCATACGTAAAAAAAAATTGCACTTTTGCATTATACAATGTTTCTCTGCTGAGTTTCTTACTTGTATAAAGATGATGTTTCCTCCAGAGTTTAGTGATTCTTTTTTAGCCTTTTAGAGTCATTAAACTCTTTTTTTATGTCCATACCTTAATATGTATGTTAATCCCAAATAAATCATCGCAAATCCTATTTACTCCATATTCGCAATAAAAATATGACTAAACACTCTACTATTAGTCAAAAACTGCATCATAAAATATTTGAATTAAATCGGCTAAAAATCTCATTATCAATCAATTAGTAATTTTATAATTAAAATAGTTTATCAAAATAGCTCTGAACATCGCATTGCCCCAATTTAAAAAAAACTGCACCTTTGTATTATACAATGTTTCTCTGCTGAGTTTCTTACTTGTATAAAGATGATGTTTCCTCCAGAGTTTAGTGATTCTTTTTTAGCCTTTTAGAGTCATTAAACTCTTTTTTTATGTCCTACCTTAATTATGTATCCTAATCTCAAATAAGTCATTGTAAATCCTATCTCATTTTGAATTATCTGTCAGTGAAGTCTCAAACAAGCAAGTCATTACAACCCTACTGCAAATTCAATTTACCCCATATTCGCAATAAAAATATGACTAAATATTAGAACATCAGTATTTCAATACTCAAAACTGCATCATCAAAAATCAATTAATAATTTAATAAATAATTGATTATCAATTAATTAATAATTTTCAATCTAAAATAATTCATCAAAATAGCCCTATATCTCGCATTGCCCCAAGCTAAAAAAAACTGCACTTTTGTACTATACAATGTTTCTCTGCTGAGTTTCTTACTTGTATAAAGATGATGTTTCCTCCAGAGTTTAGTGATTCTTTTTTAGCCTTTTAGAGTCATTAAACTCTTTTTTATTTTAGCTTCCTTGTTACATTATTCTATTGCTTCCTTGACAATAAAACCATGAAACAATCGGGTGTAACCGTAATATGATGTACTTTTATGCTGCCACCCCATAAGCATCAATTTTTCTCCAAAACTGTTGCCATCGTCCTTCAGTTCGATGCAAAGTCCTGATATTGAGTACGTTTTGAGATTTTGGAATAGTCCACCT
>CALIZI010000464.1 GCA_938028705.1 uncultured Saprospiraceae bacterium
TAATCAATGAGTTATATTTTTAAAGATAGAAGAAAACATGACACAACTATCTGATTATCAATGTTTTATAACTAAATACAATATACGAAGAATTTATTAATTAAAAAAATCAATTTTAGCAACTCGTGAATGTCAGATATAATACTTGCTTAAAAACAATTAAGGCATGTTTAGAAATATGGTTGACACTTTTTTGAAATGGGTATTTTTGAGACATTGGGAAAAGTACAGCCTAATCCCCATCCTTTTTTTACAAAGAGGTCTTGCCATTCATATCTGATTTGACGGTATAAGGGTTCAATTTTCATCGTATTCAAATCTCCTGCAATGACTTGAGGTATTTTTGGGTGTTTTTCATCCAGATATTTGTCAAGTTTTTTCCATTGTTTGGTTCTTCTTTCGTAATTTGCTTTGTAGTGAAAGAAGAAATCTTCATAGTGTTCTACTGCCCTCGCCGGTGATGCCAAATGCGAATTTACGACAATCAATTCCTTGTCATTTACCAAAATTTTATTGATTTGATTGATTGGAAATTTACTACTATTTCTCAAATACTTACACGATTCGATAGGGTATTTTGAGAATATTCCCAATCCATGTGTCGCATCATTTACGTAGGTTTTTCGATATTTGTATTTTCCATAAATCTCATTTTTCAAGGTCTTATCCCATGCACTTGTCAATTCCTGTACGACCAAAATATCTGCATCTGTTCTCTTGATTTCATTGATGATTTGTTGGTGATATTTATTTTTAAAATACAAATTATACGTGAGTATTGACACCTCTTTTTCTGTATTTGAAGCACTTTTCAGATTGATTATTCTGATGTTTTCATAAGACCAATTGAGCATCAGCAAACCCACAATGATTAAGAGGGTTTTGTGATTTTTTCCAAAGCCTTTCTTCCTTATTCGCCACAAAATCCATCCGCCAAGTACCATCATCGGAACTTGGGATAATCCCAACAGACTTCCAAGTATAAAATGATTTTTACCAACTAAGAAAACTATCCCGGCTATGATTAATGTGATAACAAGAATATGATGCAAGGCTTTTTTCATTGAATTATTTTTTTTGTAGAGCGTATCAGCTTTAAGGCTTATTTATTACGTGGTAGTATTTTCTTTTCTGAATAGAGTCTATTCCAAATTATTTAATTCTTTCATTAATTTAAATCCGAGCATTTCTACTGAATTGTTGGCTTCGGCAATATTGCTGAGGATAACAACCGCTTTTTTTGTGTCTGGTCTTAGCACTATCAGGCAACTATATCCTCCCGTTTCGCCTGCATGAAAATAATGAGGCTCGCCCGTCTTGGAATTGACAATCATCCACCCAAGTGCTTGTGCTGATTTCTTTGTCTTTTGCAATTGAAGTTCAGATTGTACCGGAAATGTTTGGTTGGTATCTGAGTAACAATGCATGGCATATTTTGCCAAATCTTCACTACTCGAAAGCACACCTCCTGCCGGACTAAGAGCATTTAAATCCCAATTTGATACCACATTTCCGTTGAAAAGCATTGCTGTTGCGAGTCTGTTTTTTAGGTTATTTCTCTTTGTTGTCGTCTGCCTCATGGACAAAGGTTTTAAAATTTCCTTTTGCAATAATGCTTCATAAGTCGAATTTTTATGCTTTGCCAAAAGATAGCCCAAAAGCGATACACCGAAATTAGAATATTGAAACTTTCCGATACTTTGTGTGTCTATCTCAATTTCATTTTTGAGGTCGTATAATAATTTTTCTTCTGTGTAATCTTTATATGGGTTTATGGTGTCCACTAAGTTGTCGAAAAAAGATTGGGGCATTACGGGAAGCCCGGCGGTGTGCGTAGATAATTGTTGGAAGGTGATATTTTTGTTGTTCTTCATTTCAAATTCGAGGTATTCAGAAATGGGGTCATTTAGTTGAATTTCTTTTCGGAGAACAGCATTGACCAATAAATGAGAGGTGAAAACTTTTGAAATTGAACCAATCTCAAATATTGTATTTCTATTTTGTAGGCGTTCAATCTTATCATTTTTTCGGCTTGCCCCGAAATAAGCTACCGAATCCTTCTTCATCAAGGCTATTGATAATTCAGTTCCGATTGGGTATTCTTCCATTTTTAGGTTGATGATATTTATAATGGAATCATTCAATTCAAATTCAACAGGTGGGCTTTTTTCGGGATTAGTTTGAGTGGTTTTACAGGATTGAATGATACACATCAAAATGGTGACTGCAAGTAGTATTTTTTTCATGTGCTTGTTATGTTTGTTCATTACTGGCTCAAGACTTGATTTTTAGAAGTTGTAAAATTGTAAAATATTGCTCAAAATTGTAAAATCATAGATAAAAAACGTGTTTTTATCCACTTTTTTCTTTATTTTGTAAAATATTTGCAAAAATAAAGAAAAATGATAGTAGAATTTAGTGTTAAAAACTTCCGTTCTATCAAGGATTTGCAGACGATTAGTTTTCGTGCGACAAAATTGGACAGCAATCGAAAGAAGCATCCTGATGTGGACAGCAATAATATTGTTGAAGTTGGGGATATGCGTTTGTTGAAAACGGTGGGGATTTATGGAGCGAATGCGAGTGGGAAGAGTAATGTTTTACAAGCCCTAAGGTTTTTTTCAGTTATACTAAATATTGGTTCAGTTCCTGACGATGCTCCACTCTCAGTACTCTATGAACCTTTCTTATTTCAAGAATCATCTGAAAAAACAGATGTCTTCTTCCAAATAGTTATAGAGTTAGAGGGAAGAAAATATCGTTATGGATTTACTGTCAGTAAAGTTGATTCTGATGATTTGATTTCACCGAAATACATTATCTCGAATGAATGGTTATATGGAACTAAAGATAAAAATCAGGGTAAATATTTCATAAGAGGCATAGAATTAGATAAAAAGTCATTACCCAATGCTGAAAATGTTCCCCCTATTCCTCATCCTCATACACTTTTCCTAACACACGCTTGTTCATTTCTCACTAGAGGCATCTTGCATAAAATACGAGACTTTTGTACCGGAATATCTGCGAATTCTTTAAATAACAAATCATGGACACTTATGCATTCAATGAAAGATATAGGGCATGGCGATTATACACAACGTTTAATAACATTTATGTCAATGTTCGATTTGAATTATTCAGATGTATATGTTGAAGAACAAGCTAGATTAAGGAGTGATTTCAAAAGAGAATATGTGTGGCTCAAAAAACATTCAAAAAAGTTAAATTTGGAGACTCATGAATCAGAGGGAACAAAAAAGCTTTTTGATATTGCAGGGTTACTATTATTTGCATTTAGAGAAAGAAAACGCTTAATCACTCCGTTTTTATTTATTTTTGATGAAATAGACAGCAATTTCCACCCCGCATTAGTCATCAAACTCATCCAAATGTTCAACGACCCGGAAATCAACAAAAACAATGCACAGCTACTATTCACCAGCCACGATACCAACTTACTCGACCCCGCGATTATGCGACGCGACCAGTTTTATTTTACCGAAAAAGACGAACAGGATGCCACCCGATTGTATTCACTTGCCGACCTGAAAGGCATACGCAATGATGCCGATTTTGCCCGTCAATACCTTGCCGGATATTATGGTGCTGTGCCAATGCTAAAAGATTTCAAAAACGAACCAATTGTCGAAAATGCCTAAACAGCCTTGGGAATTACGGGACAGCGATGAGCGCGAGGCGGACACGCAGGAATTATTTATCTTATTTTGTGAAGATGAAGTGAGTGAGCCATGCTATTTTAGGATATTCGAGAAGCCAGGAGTAAAAATAACGATAATAGAAAATCAGAAAAATAGCCAACAAAATATAAATCGCGCCATTTCTCATTGTAGATTGAACGGCTTGGTTATAGAGAAGAATGGTAAGTCATTCTTAGTTGATGATAGTCCAAATGTATGGTGTGTTTTTGATAGAGATAAAGACCATAAAAGGGTAGAACATGACGAAAAGGTTGCAGACGAAAAGCTACATGAAACGCAAACTTTACTGAATAACGAATCTTTTAATCTGGCTATTCAAACCGCAGAAAGCGCAGGGATTAAAGTTGCATGGAGCAATGATAACTTTGAACTTTGGGTACTTCTTCATTTTGAAGATGTTGATCTAACTACAATTGAGAATCGAAACAGAGTGACTTATTATAAACGCCTGACCGAAGTTTTTAAAAATATACAAGGCATTGAGGCATTAACCAAAAAAACTCAACATCCGAACTTTTATTACAAGGATAGTTTCAAGTCAAAAAGTGATTTTATTCAAATTGTAAGACCGCATTTAGAATCAGAAGAAAAGAGAGAAGCCGCTATAAAACGCGCCAAAGCCCTCGAAGCGCACTATTCAAATGACCAACCCAATCACGAAAAAGCTCCCTGCACAATGGTACATCACTTGGTAGAAGCCTTGCTACTGGCTGGTGGAAAATCAATAGGTGGGGAAATTTAGAAATGTGTTGTTGATATTTTCGTTTCATATTAGCTTTAGAGAATAATATGAGCTTTAGTATTCTTATATTTCAACACAAAAGGCACTTCTACTGATATGATTTTATTAGAATTGGGTTCAATAATTTCGTTGGGAATAACATGTCGTACACCTTCTTGAAGGTACAACTCAATTTCATTAGTGACTATACTTACATCCTTTTTGTTGGTAATTTCTAAGGTGAATTTCCCCTTACGAGTCTGTACAATAAAGTCTATCAAACCAATCGAAAAATGCTCACTAACTCTCTGAAAAACAATATTTTCATCAACATTAAATAAACGTTTTACCAATACATCTACATCTGTATAAGGGTTAATTTTATAGACAGGACTTTTTGCCATTTCATCAAGCATCATACATCGTAGCCAAGCTGCATTTTCAATTGCTATTGGGGTAAATGCTTTTAATTTCGGATAAATATCAACGTTAGCCGATTTGTCATAATCCGAAAAATAGCTTTCATTATTAATGAGTTTTTCTTTGATGATTTCTGCCGATTTTCTGAATGTTCTATCACACTTTTCAAAATGTAAAAGCACCCAATGTTCAAAGGCGATACTCGAAAAAGCGATATTGACCGTCTTGCCATTGATAGGCTGATTGGCTTGCTCTAGTGCTTCCTTGTGTTTCGTATAACCGTCTTTATCAAATACCGCCCATACTTCGTCATAGATGTGTATGTTATTTTGCGCTTCTGTTATTAGTCCGATGGGGTTGGTTTTGTGTAGGTCGTCGGTTTTATCAGGATATATCGTGATAGCATACAGGTTGTCGTCTTCTACTTCCTCTTTAATGCGTTCAAAGTAGTTCGGTTCGGTATTTTTGCCTTCGCAGACAATGTAAATCGTCGTGGGTGGTATTCGTTTCTTCATAATGCTACAATGCTGAAATGCTACAATGCGATAATAAAGAAAAACATTGTAGCATTATAGCATTTCAGCATTATCGCATTAGAAATTCATTCATTCATTCAAAATTCATTCATTGAAAATAAATTCAAGTGCTTTGATTTTTGGATTTGCGCCAAATTTTCCGGTTCTGTACCACAATTCAAAGTTGGTATCGTCTCTCAAGCCCTCAACGGTATTGGCGCGGTAGAGTTCTGTTTTGCCGCGTTTGTCTTTTTCCGTAAACCAGATTTGGTCTTTTCTGAATACTTCTTTATCCAACAGCGTGACTTCATGCGTTGCAAAAATCAATTGAGCGTTATGCGGATTACTCACCGGATTATTGAACAAACGAATCAGAAATTTGCATAATTTAGGATGCAAACTATTGTCCAATTCATCAAAAATCACCACACCGCCTTTTTCTATCGCTGCCAATGCCACGCCGCCAAGTGCCAGCAATACCTTTGTGCCGTTGGATTCTTTCTCATTAAAATCAAAATCAACCGTGTCTATCGCCTCGTCTTTATCGTATCGGCGGTGTGTGGCAAAGACCCTCAATTTATTTTGTTCGATAAAACGCGACCTAACCGTTTCGGGAATTTCGCTGGGAAAATTAAACTCATCTTCCGGGAGTGCTTTGGCATAAACGGACTCGATTTTGGTATCGGCTACCCGAATCAATTTGCTCAAGGATGCCCTCAACTGCATCCGGTCAGGGTCGGCAAGATAGGCGGAAACTTCCCGATTCAATTGCCTCAAATCCAAGTCATCCGATACGTTCCAAATTTGTAGTTCCGAAAAATATTTATACACTTGTGTAAGGTGCGGATGCGCCTCCGAACCAAAGCCCGACAGGTATAATTGATTGGTCAGGATATGGGTGCGAATATTTCTTTTCGGAGATAATTTTCTTCCAAGTGCCACTTCTGCAATATCCTCATCATCCGTCGGGTGTGTTCTTTTGAACAAATTGGCGGGTTGTCCGGCGGGGTAGTAATCCAAAGATTCGGAGAGTATCATTCGCGCATTAAAAGCAATTTCATATTTGTATTTTGTTTTATTTAAAATAAAATACAATTCAAAAATGCTTGCTTGTCGCAAGCTGTTGACCTCCAATTCAAAGGGTTCGTAGGCAGTGATTTCTTCGTTAATTTTGAAATTGACCGAGTGCATCACCATGCTTTTCAATGCCGCGAATGCCTTGATAAAATTACTCTTTCCACTCGCATTGGCACCATACACTACGGCGGTTTTCAAGAGTCGCAATTCGCGCTTATCCGATAGTTGTACGGTGAATGTATTATCCGACTTATTTTTACCCGAATCCGCAATCAGCGTAAACATCGCCCTGCCCTTAATTGACCGGAAATTCTCAATGTAAAATTCGATTATCATGTTGAATTGTGTTTTATTTTGTAAATTTATTACATTTTTTGGATTAATTCAACATTTTAAATGGTTTTTAGTTGGGAATATTGGACTTACCCCTATTTGTAACACCGTCAAACAACACCCGATTCAGCTGCGTAGCTGCGTCACCCTTTTGCGTTCCAATAGTGCCGACGCTATGCGCCTTTGGAGATTTGTTTAAAGCACTTGTTACAAATGGGGTCGTCGCTATGCGACTGATTTTGGGAGGTTTGTTATTTTTTAAATCATAAAATCCGTCACAAAATCGTGCATTAATGCCTTAAAATAGTTATTTTTGAAGAAATTAACTAATAATAATTATGAGTGTAACAGAAGTTAAGGCAGATATTCTTCGAAAAGTTGAGGGAATTGAAGACCCGACAACGCTTGAAGATATCAACACTTGGATTGAGGATTATACCAATAATAAAATCATTGCTTACCGTATTGACGGTACGCCGATTACTGCGGAAGAGTTTGCAAAGCAATCCGACGAAGCCTCTGAACGTATCAGAAACGGACATTATTATACCATAGAACAACTGCGAAACCGAGTACGAAAATAATGGACAGATACGAAGTTTATATCGATGAAAAAGCCGTACAATCTTTAGATGAAATAACTGACTATTATCGCCTCAATGCCTCTGATGCGGTTGCTGATAAAGTATATTTTGGTATCATTGACGTGATTGAATCCTTGGCATCTATGCCGACAAGACATCGGATAGACAGGTTTTCAAGCACTGATAAAAAAGAACACCGTGTTGCCATAAAATGGAAATACAGGATTGTCTTTCACATTCACGAGGAGGACAAATCTGTAGAAGTCATTGATATAGTACATGGCAGCCGAGACCTTGAAGCCTACTTCTCGCAGTAATTTCTCACCAAACAAATGGGGATTCCGATAATTATCGGAACTATGCGCCTGATTTTGGGCTTGGGGCGGTGTAGTGGGGGAAGGGTTCAGTTTAATATTTTCGGATGAACAATTTGGCTATTGCTTCTTTTAAATTCTCCGCCCAAAAATCTTGTTTATTTACTATATCATAGGCTAACCAAATTTCATCATTTCTGTTTACAATAAGATGAACATAACTATTTTCATATGTTCCAAGATAAAGAGATTTTTCATTGAATGTTGAAATCTTACTCGCCCAAAATATTTCAACCTTTCTTTTATTCCAATAATTTTTAAATCTTAATTCTTTGCCTCCTAAAAAGTGAGGATTTTGCTTGGCGTATGAAAATAAATTATTAGTCGGAAATTCTACTTTAATTGATTCTAACAATTTATTTACTTTCCAATGTGAGAACTCCTTTTCGCTTAGTAGGTTTTTGAAAATGAAGTTTTGAATATCTACTTCAGCTGATTTTTTATTGTAGTTAAATTCCAAAAAAAACTGATAATCATCTTTGCTAATAATGTTTTCCAATTCAGTATTTTTGTAAATCCATTCCTCAAATTGAGAAAGATTAATTTCATTGTCTAAAAATTTATGGAACTCTTGAACTATCATTTTCTTTTTATTAATTGTTTCGAACTATAAATATCGGCTTTATGGGCTTGGGGCGGTGAATTTCATCATCCCTTAAATTTTGGCCAACGATTATAACCAATCGCCGGATTATTGGATTGGTATTTCCTTATCATTTCAACTTCTTTTTTTGAAAGTTCCTCGTCTGTGGCGGTTTCAGATTCCCATAGAATTTCTTTTCTAATGGTGTAATCCAATTGTATTTCTCTTGGTAATGTTAGAAAGTCATTACTAACAAGTTCCATATCAGGGCTTCCGAAATATTTGAAGCTACCATAGACATCTTTCCCAATGTAAATTTTATTAGTCGGATAGGTGATTTTATATACTTGCTTAATTTTTCTCATGCTTTCATATCGGCTTTAGGGCTTGGAACGGTGTGGCTATTAGACATCGCTTTCTTTTTCCTCTGTTGGATTTAAGGGTGAATATTTTGATAATTCAGTTTTTGTCTTTGGATGCGGCATTACTGAAAAAAAATCCTCACCTCGTTTTATAAATGCATCTATATCTCCTTCATAAACTTCATTCATTATTAATCGACAATTTTCTCTTGTAATCGAATCCATTGCCGCTTGGTCCCAAGACCTTTTACATGCCCAAGATTTTACAAGTTTTGCTGTCGGTGAAGATGTTTTATGTTCTTGAAGCCTTTTTTCAACATTATCAGCAAAACCTATTTTCACTCTATTAGGGTCGAATTCGGGTATGAGTTGAATTAGATAGAAAAATCCGAATCTTGAGTATTGGAAGGATTCTTCCACAGGTTTATCCTTTGTTTCAAAGTAATTAATAAATAGGTTTGAGTCATTGATGTTTAGGCAATTTACTAATGCACCGCTACTTGTTTTAGTCTTCCTTTTAGTCGGAGTAATTCCAAGCTCCTTTTTCATTTTTTCAATATGCCTTCGAACGGTATCAACACCAACTTTCAATTGATTTGCTATTTCTTTATATGTCCGAAAATTCTCCATTTTTATTGTTCTTTATCATCAAAAAATCAGGTTATTTTGCAATATTATGAGTTGACAGCGAGTAACGTACAGGCGATTTCAATCGACCTGTGCGATTAAAAATAAAAGTTTATCTTAGCCTTATGGCTAATCAAATAAAAGTAATTATAGAGTTCAATCAATTGGACCACAAAGGTAATGAACAAAGGATTCGTGCGATAGCGGAAAAAGAAGTATCTGCGGATATTTTGGAGCAGATAGATGCTTGCGAATCGAATTTAATGGAAGTGGCTTATACTGCGATTCGTTCGGGGATGAGTACCCAAATGAGTTATGTGAGTAAAAAAAAGTCCTTGCAAGCGGAGGAGAACCAGTAATACGAGAACGCCCTTATCGTGTTCGTGGTGAATCAGGCGAGTACACTTTAGAGGTGTATGATGATGCTTCGTCAGGGAATAGTAGTGACATTTTTCCGCCCCAACGTGGTAAGACCTACCGCCAAACGGCTGGTTTTCGTCGTCGGTATGTACATGAAGGATGTCCACAAAAGAGTTACCGTTTGGTGAG
The DNA here is from genome assembly GCA_938028705.1 of uncultured Saprospiraceae bacterium. Classification (GTDB taxonomy): domain Bacteria; phylum Bacteroidota; class Bacteroidia; order Chitinophagales; family Saprospiraceae; genus JAHDEO01. The sequence continues at coordinate 9,868 of CALIZI010000464.1, forward strand.
TGATGCCTATCGTAAGGAGACTTTTCAGGAGGTGAGTTTTTCAAGCCGTAGTCTTCAAGATATGGTAGTGGCAGAGGGTAAGAGGTTCAGTAAAGTGTTGGAACACAAGAGTTTGGAGATACTACAGGAGCATGGCGTAGTTCATAAACGGGATAAGACAGAAGTAATCGAACAAACACAGACTGCCGTTACTGCCCCACAATATATGGACCCCGCCAAAGTGATAGCGGCTTACGATGCAGTAAAATCCAAATGTGATGCAGAAGTAGCGGACAAATTGGAGTTGGACTTAGAAGCTTATGAATGTCCCCAACATACGATTAATATATCTAACGATGATGTGTGTGTAAAAAAGCAAAAAAATAAGCGTAAAGGCTTGAGTGAACAAGAATTACAACAAGAGCAGCAAGACCGTCAACAAGCCAAACAAAGAGTCAATGGACGTAAAGTTCATAAGAAACGAAAGTATGTTTACCAAAATGTCACCCATTTTGAACACGAGGACAAAACTTATAGAATTATAGGAGAACGCCTCAGCACTCAACTCAATTCAATCACGGCTTTCTTATTGTATAACAAAGGATTGAATTATAATTGGACTTTTTATGTAGACGGTCAACGCATCATCAATGAAAGCATAGCACATCGGTTTAGTTGGCGAAAAATAGATATGGTTTTAGACTGGTATCATCTCGACAAAAAGATAAAACAACAACTGTATCGCGCTGTAAAGTCCTGCACAGAAAGGGATGAATTGATGCAGGAAATAAAAAAATGGGCTTGGTATGGTTTAGTAGATGAAGCTATCACCTGTATTGAAAAAATAGATGAAAGCATCATCAAAAATGAAGAAGAACAGCAGGTCTTAATCGGTTATTTTCAAAGAAATCGCAATTATATTAAATGTTACGCTGTACGTAAGGAACTTGGATTGCGACTTTCCAGTAATCGAGTAGAAAAAACCAACGATGAACTGGTTTCTGAAAGACAAAAGAATAACGGTATGAGTTTTACACGGAATGGCTCATACGGATTAGCAATTATCAAGTCCCTTGAGTTAAATGATGAGCGCGAACGCTGGATTAAAACAGGGGACATTAAATTTAAATTTGCGGCGTAATTTTAATCGCACAGCTCGATTTCAATCGCCATGTAAAAACAAGTTGAATTTACAAATTATTTATTGTTATAAATTTAATACATGTCCTGTGCTGGCTTTCATTTAATATCGACTTGGGTTTGGAGTGAGGAATTTTATTCTTCAACCCAATATATTTTGTCGAAAGGGCCATTTTTGCCATTATATTTACAATAAAATACTGGTCTTCCAAATCCACTATCTAAATCATAAGTATAAATATTTTCATAGGGTAAATGTGCTCTTTCATGAAAAATTACTTCTTCAAGCGAATCGTCTGTTTTCGTCTCAAAAATTTCACCTTTTTCATTTTTATACATTTTACCCCAATTAATATTTACTTCTAATCCTAAATCTCCTATGTCGTAAGGTTGGACACCAAAATAACTGTACCATCCAAACTCGTCCTGAGTTGTTTCATTGTCATCGTCTAGAATAGAACGTATTAATAATTTCCTACACTCAAATCTATGACTTCCCAAAATTGGTTTTGAAGGGTCAAACGGTTTTAGAATGTTTGCCGAAAGATCATTTCTTATTTTTTTCCGTTTCTCAATTAAGTCTTATTTTGATTTTATATGAACCTCACTAATTTCTTTTTTTACGTGAATCTCACCAATTTCTTTCTCAAAAATTTTGATTAAATTTTCAATGCGATCATTATCCAGTTTCCGAATTAAAGTTTCTAATTTATCTATAGGCAAAATTGATATATCTTCGTAAACTAATCCCAAAGAATGATACTTGTCCTTTATGTTTTCATATTGTTTATCAGTCCAATTAATATCATTTAAAATGATGAATCTAAGTTTTTCGAATTCTTTAGTTTCTCCGTATTTATCTACAAATTTTTCTATAGTAGAATATATCTTTTGAGTATCGTTTTGTGAAGTAATTTGATATGCAATTTTTTGTTTAAAACTTCCAACGTCTATTGCGGGATAGTTTGCTTTTATCTTATCTAAATCTTGATAATCAGTTCCTTTACTACCATCAACTATGTTTAATATTTTAGCAATAACTTCTTGGGATAAAGTATTCACATCATATAAACCAATTCTATTACTTGACTGAATTCTCAATTTAAATTTAACTAAATAATCTATAAGATTTTCTCTTAAATTATACGAATATTTCATGTTGCTTTTTTATTTTACTCACCTTAATATTTTAAATATACGCAATATCACATCTCACATGGCGGTTAAAACCGCCTGTACGGGTTACTCCATCACCCATTCCCCCTCATCCTTCCCAAGCCCACTCTTCACCACAACCACATAAGTCCCCGCTTTCAAATAAAACGCCCCATCATCCGCTTTTTCCAAGCTAATGTCATCCGCATCTTTCTCCTTATTTTTATTCAGCCAACGCTCGTATTTTCTGACGGCTTTTTCATTCACTTTAAAATCATATTCGGCAAAATTAAGTCCTTTATCGGCATCTACTTGGAAGGAGGCGAGCGATATACCCGAATCCGTTTGGATGCTGACGGTGGCTTTGGTGTTACTGTTGCTGTAAAAAGGAAACTCCACTGTTTGCCCGGACGATTTCGTCCAGATAGTTGGTTTTTTGCCGAGATTGGCAGACGATTTGGCTTTTTTTAGCGCGAAAAGATGAATCGGTTTGGCGAGTACATCGTCGTTTAAGGCTTGCAAGGTTTGGATATTTGCCTTGTAAATCGAGCGTCCGTGTGTGCCTACGAGGAGGTCTTGCGCCTTTGCCTGTACGACGACATCGTGTACGGGCGCGGCGGGTAAGTCCTTGTCCATCAGCATAAAAGACGTGCCTTTATCGAGCGATACATACAGCCCGTGGTCGGTGCCGACATAAAGTATGGACGGGTTCTTGGGGTCGTCTTTGAGGACATTGACGGGTTCATCGGGGAGGTCTTCGCCTATCGCTGTCCAAGTGCTGCCGTAGTCTGTGGATTTGTAGCAATAGGCTTTGAAATTGTCCCAACGATAGCCGTTTAAGGCACAGTAAACGGTGGCTTTGTCGTGCCGCGACGCATAGATTTCCGTGACCCAGAGGTTTTCGGGCAGACCATCGGTGATAGATTGCCAAGTCGCTCCGGCATCTTTGGAGACGTGCAGATTGCCATCGTCCGTACCGGCGTAGAGTAGCCCAAATTGGAAGGGCGATTCGTCGAGGGCAGTAATCGTACCGAAGGCAACATCGCCTTTGATACCGCCTTTGGTGAGGTCGTCGGAGATAGCCGTCCAATCATTGCCCTGATTCATAGAACGATGCACTTTATTGGAGCCGAGATACAAAATATCCTGATTATGCACCGACAAATGAATGGGCGTTTGCCAATTGAATCGCAAGGGATTTTCGCCGAGTGCGTGTTGTGGTTTGATGAGTTCGCGCTTGCCGGTTGACTTGTTGATGCGATAATACCAACCAAATTGAAATCCGGTATAAACGGTGTTATTGTCGCGCGAATCAATCGCCACTTGCATCCCGTCGCCCCCCAAAATTTCCTTGTACGGATAATGCCCCGAATTGTGCCAACGCTGACTACTTTTGTAAGTGGACGACCCGACCCAAACGCCATTATCCTGCAATCCGCCATAGATATTATAGGGTTCGGCATTGTCCACCGCAATCGCATAAAACTGACCAACGGCAGGAATATTGCATTTCGTCCAAGTCTCGCCATCGTCGTAAGAGATATTGAGACCGCCGTCATTGCCCAAAATCAGGTGCTTGTCGCGATTGGGATTCAACCAAAGCGCGTGGTGGTCAACGTGTACATTATCGCCGTTGATATTTTCAAAAGTCTTGCCGCCATCATCGGAGCGAACTACGGGAACACCTGCAAAATAAATTTTATCGGCATCGTGTGGCGATACGCGAATTTGTCCGAAATAATATCCGTAAGAATTATAGACAAAATCCAAGTAATCTTCGTGGGTTTTGGTCCATGATTTGCCGCCATCATCGGAGCGATAGACCTCCGCACCAATCACAGGCGTATCAAACAACAAAGAGTTGGCATCTTCCAGATATTCGACCAAAGCAAGGGGCTTGATTTCGTCTGATTTGACCATTTTGACGACCTTTTCTGCGGAGTATTTTTCGGGAAAATTATTTTTCTTCAAATACGCCTTAATTTTTTTATTGTCCAAATTCAAAAAGCTGCGTTTGTCCATCGTGCGAAGCTCGTCTTTGGTAAGTGCATCCTTTTTGTCGGATTTTTCTTCTTCCGGGCGGCGGTCATAATTATCCAATAAGGCGTAGAGAACGGTTTGGTCGCCTTGTTTGTATAGGTCAATGCCGATGCGTCCGACCCCTTCGCCTATCGGGAAACCGCTTTCGGGCGTGGTGAGGAGCGTCCATGTTTCGCCGCCATCGGTGCTTTTGTGAATGCCCGAACCCTTGCCGGATTCCACAAAATTCCAAGCGCGGCGTTCGCGGTGCCAAGTGGCAGCATAGAGGGTGTTGGGCGCAGATTCGTCCACTATGAGGTCGATAGCACCGCTGTTTTCATTGACAAATAAAGTTTGTTTCCAAGTCTGACCGCCATCGGTGGTTTTGTAAATGCCGCGCTCGCTATTGGGCGAATACAGGTGTCCCAAGACGGCGACCCAAGCCGTATTCGCATCCGCCGGATGCAGCACGATGCGACCAATATGATGACTTTCGCCCAAGCCGATATGTTGCCAATCCTTGCCGCCGTTGGTGCTTTTGTACAGCCCGACCCCGGCATAAGAGGAGCGACTCGAATTGACCTCGCCCGTACCAACCCATATCGTGCTATCCTGCCAGTTGACCGCAATATCGCCAATGGTCATCACCGCCTCTTTGTCGAATAGCGGACTGAAACTGGTGCCGTTATTTTCGGTTTTCCACAAGCCACCGGAAGCAAATGCGACATAAAACCGGCTGGGGTCTGCCTCATACACCGCCACATCAACAATCCGCCCACTCATCACGGTAGGTCCGACAGATTCAAAGGGAATGTTGTTGATGATAGAACCGGATTTGAGTTGTTGGCGTTGCTCGAAAGCCGCCAAACGGTCTTGTGCAGGTGTGAAAGGGGCAGGCTTGAGTTGCGCTAGGGAGATGCCCGTCGCCAATACGCTCAATAGGAAGGTGGTGATTATTCTTTTCATTTTTGAATTTTTTGTTTGAAAAGAATAAATGTAGGGAAAATTTTTGGTGTAGGTCTCGGCGTTCAGTAATTTATTTCCAACCTCTTATCAAATTGGCTTGCTTAACATATTCTGAATGAGGTCTGTCATTTATTGTAGGTGGCAAATTAATAATTGGTTTTAAATCTCTGATGAATTTATCCATTCCCGAATCATGCCCGATGTCTCTCAAATTTTGCATTCTCTTTTTGTTGTGAATGACTTGATATTTTTCGTTGAAAGTAATTAAGGATTTATCATACGCACGATGATGTAAAGCACAAAGGGCAATTCCATTTCTTGTTTCGTCTGTGCTATATTCTTCACTGACGGGAACAATATGTGAAGCGTCGATTAATTTAAGTTGCAAGCTACAAACTGCACATTTGCCACTATAAGCTGTCAAAACCCTTCTGGTAAAGCTACTGTTTCTCTTTTTCTTTTTGATAGAAATGATTGCCTCCTGCCTTTTTTGAGCTATTTGATTTAATGCTTCATCATTGATTACAATATCTTCGTTGGCGACAATTTCCTCTAATATTTCCATTTCTGCCACCGATTCTCCAAATGAATGTAATTGTTCACAGTTTTTGACGTATTCGACAAAAAAATCAGGTGTAAATGCTATGGCAATTTCCCCGTTTCCTTTGTCTTGTGCTGAAAAACCATTGACTTTTGCCTTTCGTAAGGCTTCTTCCTTTATCTGTGCTGATGCTGAGTATTTTGGAGTTTTATGCTTTGAATAGTCAAATCCTGCAAAAACATCAACATCATTCCAATACCCTAAAATCAGCGTTTTATATCCGATTGGTTGAGTAATATTCGTGACCTTGAATTGGATTCTGTATTCGTTGGTTGGTCGCTTTCTTCCCCCACCGTGAGAGAGGTTGTAAATGACTATTTTGAGTTTCTGGCTATCCTCGTTATTAAAAATCTTCAACTCAAAAGGGTGGTTTTGGTTTAGGTACAATACCTGCCAACCATTATCATAAATTGATTGAACAATAACTTCTAAAAGTTGTGGTTTACTTAGAATTGCCATTTTCAGATGCCGTAAATAAGTTTGGTTCTTCTTCAAACCTAAACTCGCTTGTTTTTAAATATTCTTCTTTTAATTCGGTACAAATCCATTTTCGTTCTAATCTTTCAGCAACCCATCCTGTTGTGTTTGAACCTCCAAACGGGTCATAAACTATGTCCCCTTCGTCAGTTAAAAATTTAATGAAAAAATCTGCAAATCTCCAAGGGAAGCGAGCCGGATGCGGTTTGATTCCTTCGGCTTTACAACGCTTCATGTATTTACTGTTAGATTCATTATTCCCTAATGTTAAAAGGTTGGGAGGGATAGAGCCTTTGTTATCCTTCTGAAATTTATGAGTAATGTTATGACCACTTGGGCGCATTTTAGCTTTATAACCATTCTTTATTAAATTCTTCATTGCTTTGCTATATGGTTGCAAAACATTTCGATTATTCGCTTTTGGGCGCTCATTTTTAGATAGCCACCAAACTAAATTTACGGAATCTTTGACTCTACTTCTTTCAACATTTACCCATTGAGCTGGAGCCGGTAATCTTGCGGGATTATAGTGGAAAAATTCTTGTGCGAGAAAAAAATCTTGTTCTCTGACCAATTTAATCAAGAGTTCATATTGATAAATACTTCGTGTCGGATGTCCCGGTAAATAAGCACCTCCTAAATCAACCACAAATGAACCTTCAGGCTTCAATATTCGCTTAAATTCCTTCGAAAATTCCAGAAACCACTTTAAATATTCCGCTTCTTGTTTATTTCCATATTCCTTTTTACTCGTAAGTGCAAAAGGCGGCGATGTTAAAATTAAATCAAGTGAATCATCCGGTATTTGTTTCATCAGTTCCAAACTATCACAATGATATGCTTTTCCGTAGTTTGTTGTATAATATGGTTTCTTCTTAATTTTAAATTCAAACATTATTTTAATGTATTTTATCCATTATAAATTGAGGTTGCCTTGTTTTGATTAATGACAAAGTTAATTTTTTTTTCGACTTGGAAAACTTTTTACGAAGTTATTTGATTAGAATTGTCTGTTTTCTTTTTTATAGTGAGGATATTCAAAATATATGTGAGAGATTCAACAAGAAAAGCCTGCCCCTTCAAAGTTATCCATCCTCCCTGCAAATATATAAAATAAACCGGAATTTTCCGCGTCCCGATAGCGGTAGGGCTTGGGGTGCAGCGCGATTGGTGGGTGTGGGTTGTTGGTGTTAGGTGGTCTCCGTGTATGGTCCTAAAAATTTGTCTCCGTCAAAGTGAATGAGGTGGTCAGGATTATCAGCAATCCAAACTTCTGTTTCCCAAGCTATATCTGCGATAAATTTTCTGAAAGTGGGCTTATCCAGAAAAGCGGTAACGTAGATGATATCAGCTTTACATGCTTTTGTTAATTTTTGTAACTGCATCAACCTCAATTCCCCTATCGCACCGGAACTATGAACCGCTTCAATTAAATATAACCAATTTCTCTCTTGTGAATAAGCAATAATATCAGGCAGTTCCTCATGGCTAATTTCAAAGAAGTTTAATGCTTCCAGTGCTTTTTTGTCAAGATGCAAGTATTTGTATTGCTTTAGGTTCATTGAAAAGTAGTAGTTGATTGTTTTCGTCTTTTACGGGATAATTCGCTCCATTATAATCAGCATCAAAGTATTTTTTTATTTCTTTGGCTAATGATAAAGCAAAATATGGCGCAACTGCATTTCCGATTTGGTTGTAAATGCCTGTTTCATTTCCGCAGAATTTGAATGAATCCGGGAAACTTTGAAGTCTTGCCGCTTCTCTGATTGTTAATCTTCGTCTTCTTCCGTCGGGCAGCTTAATTCGGTGCATATCTCCTGTCGCACCGGCGAGATTTCTGCACGTTAATGTTCTTGCGGGTTTATTTAAATATAAATCTCTTGGATTGATACAGTGGGATGCTTTTTCATATTTAGCAACATATTTATCCATACTCGGAGTCAGGAATTTTGAATTTTCAGGAATCTGAAAAGCCAATTCACCAAGTGCTTCACCTGCCGTAATTCTTTTTGTTTGCTTGGTAGGGAAATATATCGGATTTTTAGCTCCCATCACGATTACCCGTTCCCTGTTTTGGGGGACTCCGTAATCTTTTGCATTAAGTAGCTTGTATGAAATTTTATATCCCCAGTTTTCAAGTTGATTAATTATTTCAATCAGATACCATTTATTTTTATAGAGCAAACCTCTTACATTTTCAAACAAGAAGATTTCCGGTTCTATCTTTTCAATGGCAGACAAAAATATAGGAAAACCATCTCTTGAATCTTTAAGACCAAGTTGTTTTCCACCAACACTGAATGGTTGGCACGGTGGACCTCCTATCACAATATCAGCTTTCGGGAAATCTGTCTCTGTCGTTAATTCCTCCGTAAAACACTCCCCAATTAAATTATTTCTATATGTTTCAGATGCGTCATCTAATTTTTCGTAACCTATCGTTTTAAACCCAACTGATTCAAAACCAAGAGATAAACCTCCACAACCGGCAAATAAATCAATAACTGTTTTGTTTAATTCAGTACCAATTTTAGGCTTCAACTCCTTGTTTATTCTTGCGATATAATCCATTCGGTAAATTTAACCTTTTTGTTGGTCTTTTTTCATTTTTTCTTCATGCCGAGGAATTAAAAAATATCTGTTCAACTCAATAAGTCAACAAGAAAAGCCTGCCCCTTCAATTTATCCATCCTCCCTTCAACTATATAAAGTAAACCGGAATCTTCCGCGAGCGGTATGGGGTGGAGAGAGACATACTGTCATTGGTTGGTACAAAGGGTTGGTGTTAGGTTACGGTCATATTTCCAGACTAATCTGTTGAAATATCTGAAGCTCTTTCTCCTATATTTAAATATGTATCTATTAGTAATTTGAGGTAAATGAATTGGTCTTCTTTCCCGGTTAAATAATAAAAGGGTTCTATTCTTTCATATTGTTTAGTTTGGATTATAAAATCTGTGATTTTTCTTTTATTTGCGTTCGATTTTGCTGCGGTTTTGATAAAAATTCTGTCAACTTCGTAGCTATTTACCTCTTTCAACAGAGATTTTTGCCGGAAAGCTATTGCAAAGAAACTAACCCGATAAGGAGTTACTTCAATCTCATAACTTTGGGTTGCAGCTTTCAAATGAAATGTCAGGAAATATAAAGATAAAAGCATAAGAGCAAAAGCGGAAAAATATACTATAATGAGATTATCATTGGGATTCGTAAAAATTGCAAAAGTAAAGACAACTCCCATTAGCCCAATCATACATGTAAGCCATAGCGGGTGGCGGATAGACAACCGTTTTAAATAAATATGCAGGTCATTTGCCAGATATTCATAGCGTATGCCCTTCGGTTGCTCAAGATTCTTTTCTTTGCCGATAAAGTCTCGCTCCTCGAAAATAGAAGAAACTGAATTGCAAAAGGGACAAGCATAGACCTGTTCTTTCTTATCTATGTGCTGCGTTTTCATACCTTCTCCACACCGCACACATTCTTTTCTAAGTGTTTTCATAGCTATTTTCTATTAAGTATCAGGAACAAAATAATCTACTCTAACTTGAATGACTACTTAGGCTTTCACTTCAATATTTATTTTTTCATCCTTAATGTTATAAAAATCCTCCAGTTCTTGTTCTATAAATAGAGCAGTCTGCAAATTCTCAATTCGCGGGATTATTTCCATCTCCTCACCACCATGTCCTATTGCCTGTAATATATAAATTGGATATCCATGCTCAAATCTTTCTACTACACAGTATTGTGCTATATTACTTGAATCAAATTCCGGGTTACGCATCATGGGTTTATTATCAATATCGCTTTTTTGGTGCGGCTGAAGGAAAGTGGCAATTAACTTATGAGGCTTTGCCTTTATACTCCCGGTGTCAGCAGCCTGTATAAATCTCAGAAGACCGGCAATCAAAATACTTGCAAATAAAATATCAGGAAGAGCCCACCAAATAACACTGTATCTATTCGGGATACCGGGAATATCTATATTAAAATATCCATAAAGTAATGATAGTAAGGTCAGCAATCCTGCCACACGGCTACCCGTCTAACGCCGGACAGAGCTGATATTCAAGGACTTATGTTTTCTTTTGCGTGGTTCTTTGAACCCTGTCACATTTTGGCAAAGGAATTCAAAGAGGTCGGGAAATTCCTTGTCAAATAATCGTTGTGCAGGTG
>CALIZI010000465.1 GCA_938028705.1 uncultured Saprospiraceae bacterium
TATGGTTAGATTGTTACATTGTTTTATTGTTGTATATAGCCAAAATCAAATCATAAATACCTGTTTATCAACAATATAGCAATATAACAATGAAACATTTTGTAAAATAAAAAGTATAATTTTAAACCTAATACAGTATAACTATCGGGATACCTAATACCTAATACCGAATTTCCTAATTCCCCAAAGTCCAGTAAACTAATCTAAACTTATGGATATCAATAAAGAATTAAAAGAAACGTTTGACGAAAACGGAGAGAAAATCAGTCCTGTGCTGCCGGAAGGCATCAAAAACTATCTCATTGACATTGATGGTACGGTATGCGATGATGTACCCAATGAAGAGCCGGAACGTATGGGCACAGTAGAACCGTATCCTGATGCACTCGAAACCCTTAACAGATGGTATGACGAAGGGCATATTATCTTCTTTTTCACCTCACGCACAGAGGCACACCGAACAATTACGGAGACTTGGCTCAACAAGCATGGCTTCAAATATCATGGCATCTTGATGGGCAAACCGCGCGGTGGTAACTATCATTGGATTGATAACCACATGGTGCGTGCTACACGATTTAAAGGTAAATTTACCGACCTTGTAGTGAAACAAAAATCTATTGAGGTTTTTAAAGGATAAAGATTTGGGGCTACCCTGAAAAAAGGGTAGTGTTCGACAAAAATAGGGTAAATAATTATACACGAGTTGCAAGGCGAGTTCCTTTGTGAAAAGCGGATATTTGAGTATTCATACACCCATTTTTCATAAAAACATTCGCCTTGCAACTATTCCCTATTTTAATCGAACACCTCCAATTTTCTTAAATGTCTGACAAAAAACAAACATAATTGCATTGCTTTTGTTACCTTTGCAGCCACATTTTCAAAAAATATTGAAACTTTTGTAACCATACATCCAATAGTCTATTAAACTTTGGGCAGAGGAATTTGGAAATTTGGTAATCCCGATAACTATCGGAACTTTTTTAGATTTTTACAAAAAATAATTAATCAAATATTTTATGTTCATTATAAAAACCATTTAATTGATTATCAATTAGTTACAATTTTAAACCTAATTTCCTACATGAGCCTACTTTCTTATTTATAAAAATTTGAAAATTAATAAAAACCCGCATTCATTTCACTTTATACAATTTAATTTTTTGTTATACCGTACTAATCACCGTTCAACTAATTACTAACTATGGACTATTGACCATCAAGTATGGACTATTTTAAATAAAAAAATTATGAAATTACTGGTTTGTGTGAGTAAAACACCGGATACGACCACTAAAATCTCTTTTACTGACAACGACACAGCACTGAATACACAAGGGGTCCAATATATTATGAACCCTTATGATGAATGGTACGCCTTGGTTCGTGCCTTAGAACTCAAAGAAGCCGCAGGCGGTACAGTCACCATCATCAATGTTGGTCCTGCCGACAATGACACTGTCATCCGTAAAGGGCTTGCCATAGGTGCAGACGATGCCATTCGGATAGATACTGCCGGAGGCAGTGCTTATTTTGTAGCCCGACAAATTGCCGAACAAGCCAAAGTCGGTGCTTACGATATGGTCTTTTTCGGCAAAGAAACCATAGATTATAACGGCTCACAAATCGGTGCTATGGTTGCCGAAATGCTTGAGATGCCTTTCATTTCTTATGCCACCAAAATGGATATGAACGGCAACACTGCCACCATTGCGCGTGACATCGAAGGCGGTCAGGAAATCGTGGAAGTAGATACACCTTTTGCGCTCAGTGCAGCCAAAGGACTTGCCGAACAACGCATCCCAAATATGCGTGGTATTATGATGGCAAAGCGCAAACCACTCAATGTAGTTGCGCCCATAGAAGTCAGTGACAAAGTCTCGGTAGCTTCTTACACTTTGCCACCCGCCAAGCAGGATTGCCGATACATTGATGCCGAAAATATGGATGAATTAGTCAATCTTTTGCACAGCGAAGCGAAAGTAATTTAAATTAAAATGTAAAATAATAAATGTAAAATGTAAAAGTGTCGATAGGACGTGAAATACACTTACATTAAAATAATTATAATTTATCAAGAAAATTATAATTTCTAAAATATTCACGCTATACCCTTTTACATTTATTATTTTACATTTTACATTTTACATTTTAAAAATCTTTTATAGTTTAAAAAAATGGTTTTAGTATATACAAGCAGCCCGGAGGGTCAACTCAAAAAGTCAGCATTTGAGGCAGTGACTTTTGGGCATAAAACAGCTCAACAACTTGGTACAGAGGTAGTTGCACTAACTATAGGGAATGTAAATAATGCCGGAGTACTCGGACAATACGGTGCAGCCAAAGTGCTGAATGTAGCGGGTGCAGATAGTTTTGACAGTGGCAGTCATGCTGCGATTATCGCACAAGTTGCCAATCAGATTGGTGCAAATGTCGTCGTGATGCCCGATGATTCTACGGGCAAATCACTGCTCGGCAGAGTGGCGGTTCGCCTTGATGCAGGCTCGGTCAGCAGTGTCAAAAGTGTACCGGATACCGGTGCAGGTTTTGTGGTGCAGAAAAATGTATTTTCCGGCAAAGCTATTGCCGCATACAATATTAGTTCTGATAAAAAAGTCCTTTCTATCGCCGGAAATACCTTTCCGCCCGAAGTCGTAGGGGCTGATGTCGCTGTTGAAGCTGCGAGCGTTGACGTACCTGCAAATCGTGTGCGTGTCAAAGAAGTCAATACCGTCAAAGGTACTGTGCCACTTCCCGAAGCCGAACTCGTCGTGTCTGCCGGACGCGGCATGAAAGATCCCGGAAATTGGGGTATCATTGATGAACTTGCGGAGATACTCGGTGCCACCACCGCTTGCTCGCGCCCTGTTGCTGATGTCGGTTGGAGACCTCACCACGAGCATGTCGGACAAACAGGTGTTGCCATTCGCCCGAATCTTTATATCGCTATCGGCATCTCCGGCGCGATACAACATTTGGCAGGAGTCAATCAAAGTAAAACCATCGTTGTCATCAATAAAGATCCGGAAGCTCCTTTCTTCAAGGCAGCCGATTATGGTATCGTTGGCGACCTCTTCGATGTGGTACCACGATTGAATGAAGCTATTAAAAAATTCAAGGCAGCGAACTAGGAGTGTTGAAGTGCTGTGGTATTGAAGTGTTGAAGTTGACGATAGTATATTGATAGTGTTGAAGTGAATTTTCGATTTACGAAAAATTATTCTGTATTGCTCAACTACAACACTACCGCACCACAACACTTCAACACATTAACACTTTGTAATTCCATTCAAAATTGCTAAATTTGTCGGATTGGTCATATTGACCCTTTTTGATATGAAAAAAATAGAACTCGAAATAGTAGCTATTTCCCATACAGGAACACAATCCTCCAATTATGCCTTAGTGTTGGGTGAAACTGAAGGTGTGCGAAGATTGCCTATTATGATAGGTGGCTTTGAAGCACAAGCTATTGCGGTAGCTATGGAGCGTATGAATCCACCACGACCACTGACACATGACCTTTTGTGTAACTTGCTGAATACCTTTGATATAGAGTTGCAGGAAATCATCATAAGTAATTTGATGGAAGGTGTTTTTTATGCCCGTTTGGTGTGTGCAAGAAACGGTGAAATCATAGAAATAGACTCTCGCACTTCGGATGCACTGGCGTTGGCAGTCCGTACAGGATGTCCGATATATTCTTACGAATTTATTTTGGAAGCTGCCGGAGTCGTCTTGGAAACACCCGATATGGAACACGATACGCGAGAAGTCAATAGAGACGATGATTCGCTGGCAAATCAAAATCTAAGCGAATTGAAAAGAAAATTGGAAGAAGCCCTAAAAGAAGAAAATTACGAATTTGCTGCGCTTATCAGGGATGAGATTTCACGAAAGGAAGGCTAATCAATAGGCAACTATTGGTTTATATATACTTTATTTTTAATACTTTTTCGGAAGTATCTCTCGTTATTTTATTTTCATCCACAATAAAAAAAATACCAACAAACCACCCAAAATCCACCACCACATCCGACCAGATGATTTCTTCTCCTGTTGAATGACATTGTCAATTTCCTTAATACTAATGAGTTGATTGACAGATTGATTCACCAAAGACTGCACTTTCCCACCCGTCCACTTCACAATCACAGAATCCACCTGCGTAGCCGCGCCCAACCCAAAATGCGCTATCGTAGAATTTTGCGAAATATGACTCGAACCGCCCCCGTCAATCTCCCGAATCATGCGTGTATCACCTACTACGATTTCTACTCTTGAACCGATGCCATGGGCTTCCGCATCCACGCCTTTGAGCGCGACTTTCAGCCAATTTCCTTCTTTATTATCATTTCTATACAAAATCGTCCGCGAAGGAATCGGGTACGCTAAAACAGGTTTTTGATTCACCACAAGAATATCTTGGTCGCCGTCATTATCATAATCAAATGTCACCGAACCGCGACTGATGCCGTAATCATCCACGCCCACAAAAGCTGCCCTTTCTGTAAAAGCATTATTCGTATTTTCAAAATAAAAATTATTCATTGGGGTGCAATTGGGGTTGAGGTCGCCATTAGCACAAAAGAGATCGAGGTCACCGTCGTGGTCAAAATCTGCGAAGTTCGCACCCCATGTTATCTTGAATAATTTAGTGCCTAATTCTTCCGCTTTATCCGAAAAAGGTGCGTTCACACCGCCATTCACCATAAATAAATTAAAACGAATATTGGTGAGAAAATAATCGAGCCAACCATTATTATCATAATCGCCCACTGCGGCTGCCATAGCATTGATTCTCACGTCCATATTCATTTGTTTTTCTACATAAGTGAACGCTGCATTCGGGTATTCATTTCGCAAAAGGTAGTTGGGTTTTGCCTTATAACCGAAGTCGTGATTGACCAATAAATCTTGGTCGCCGTCATTATCAAAATCCGTAAACAGACCTCCAAAACCAAAGCCTTTATGCGTCAAACCATAATCTTCATAGACGTTTTTAAATGACTTACCGCCTTCATTCAACAGCAAATATCCCTTCGCCGTATTATTCGCATTGACGATAGTGGCATCGCTGATTTCGTTCAATTCGCCGGTGTAATCGTGGAAATAATTGCCCACATAAGCATCGGGAAAACCATCCGCATTGAAGTCGCCAAAACTAATGCCCGTACTAAAGGAATTCATGCGGGTAAGACCGTATTTTGCCGTTGCGTCTGTGAATGTATTATCGCCATTATTCAGAAAAAACAAGTTCTTCGCACGCGGAATCACCGCCTCCGTATCCATCGTATTTATGGTCGTCACAAACAAATCTACCCAACCGTCGCGGTTCACATCTGCACCCGCCACGCCCTGCGTCATGTACTCACTCGTTACCTCCAAGCCCGACCCTTCGATGATGTTTTCAAAGATGCCGTCTTGTTGATTCAAATACAAAATATCATCATTCATACCGCCCGTCAAATAGACATCCTCGTAACCGTCATTATTCACATCCAATACGCAAATACCGCCCCCCAAAAAGCCCTCGAATACGCCGAATTGGTGGTCAATACCTGCTGCTTGGGTGACATCCGTGAATGTTTTTTGTGCGTAAATTATTGATTGGCAGTTAATTAAAATTAGTATAGTGATTATTTTTTTCAATATTAAAATTATTTTTTATTAAAATTATTTTTAATAAATTAATAAAAATATTACAAGTAAAATTACGGAGATTTCAGTACAGAAAGGAAATAATAAAGGCTTGTTTTTGACAAACTCTCTAAAATTGGTTATTTTTGGGAAAAATTAGCGAACATGACAACAACATTAGACAATCGAAAACAACGACTTATTCAAGAAATCCTAAAATTGGAACGGGAGGATGATGTGTCAAAAGTTGAGGCGCAAGTTGAGGCGATTCAAATAGAAAAAAATCGCTCAAACGGGGCTATGCCTGATTTGGATTTTTACACGGGTAATATTGAAGAAAAAGTAGATATTGAGAAAATTTCTAAAGAACAAAACGTACAGAAATTATCTATGAAGGAATTAAATGACATGATTGAAGTCGCTGATTTTCAAGAAGATATTAATGATTTACTCTTAGCCTTAAAATAAAAAAATGCGATACGTTTTAGACAGCAATATTGTCCTGTTTTATGCAAGAAACTCAGACAGGAAACGTATAATTGAAAAAGAATATCAACCATTTGCCGAAGACAATACGGCAATCATTTCAATCGTTACGGTAGCCGAACTCACCTTCTTGCACAACAACAAAAATGGGGGATGAAGAAGTTTCAAGTATTACAACGAATATTTGATAGTGTAGTCATTGTCGAAGTCAGATATTCAGATTTGATAGCGGCATACGCAGAAATAGACACATTCAGTCAGGGAAAACATGAAAATCGTCTACTAAAAATGAGTGCAAGAAATATGGGTAAAAATGATTTATGGATTGCTGCGACAGCATATACCACAGGTTCACAATTACTTACAGCCGACAAAGATTTTAATCATTTGAATGAAGAATTTTTTAAAATCGCTTTAATTGAATAGTCAAGCAAAAAATATTTCTCTCGTCTCTCGTCTCACCTCTCTCGTCTCCACGCCAACTCATTCACATACCGCCCAATCCGCGCCCCTTCTTCCAACCCGACCTCATTATCTTGATGCGTATGAATGCCCCCATAAAACCGCGAATCCGCCGTCTCCAATGCCACCGACCAAAAGCTATCAAAGTGCCGCGCCACAAAATCTACATCACGAATTTCGTCGCGTTCCCTGCCTACATGCGTATCGTCCGTAAAGCTAAATTCATTGCCATATAGGTCAATCATCACCGTTGCAGCCGCCGCCGCTTGTATCGCATGTCCCGACGGAAATGACGGAAAAGGCGGGTCGGGCCAAAACGAAACCCACTCATTATCAATGTTTTGTGGTACAAATGTATTCGGACGCTCCGAGAAAAAATGATACTTCCATTTCCAACATTCAATAAACGCATCTGCCACCGCTATACCTGTACGCGCATAAGTTTCGGCACATTTGATGAGCGGCGGTTGCTTGGCTTTCAGAGCAATTGTGGCGATATAATACGAATGTCCGGGTGGCGTGAAAGTATCATCAGGGTCATCGCTCCACCAAATCGCGGCTTCCTTTTCCGCTTGGGTGAGTGTACGTTCTTTTTCGTAAACTTCGGCAAACATACGGTAATAATCCGACGATTTATCCGTGCTATATTTAATCATTTTTGGGTTTGGAATTTCAGCACTTTTTGGTACAAAAGTCCGATTTTTGCCCCAATACGGATGCAAAGGATGATGACTAAATGACTGTGCAAAAAGCGGCGGTTTCCAAGAGCCGGGAAAATCGGGATGCACCAATGATTTATCAAAATTCTTGAGATAAGCGCGATGTCCACCGTCTGTTTTTGACCATTCAAATATCTCTTGTGCGATTTTTTTACCGAAATCTGCGGAGCGTTTTGCGGTTTTTTTATTCTTTATTTTTGCGGAAAAACTATCATAAATGACTTGTTCGAGCGAGTCAATTTTGGTCTTATTACTATCTGCCGTTTGGATGTAAATATTCCGTAGCATCTCCGCTTGTCCTGCGTTGAGTGCTAATACCCAATCGTAATTTTTATCTTTTTCAGGCTTAGTAAGTTCCTCTAAATCAGTTAATTGCCCCGTCATAGATTGATATTCAGGGAAGCCATGCACCACCGATTCATACATCGTTAAACCAATATAAGCCAAACAACGTGAGGCAAATGTCGGCGAATTGGCAGGTGTATATTTGGTGATATGCACCGTCAAGTCTGCCCATTTTGTGGCAACTTCTTGTTCTGTCATTTCTACCGTTTCTTTTTCGGAACATTGTAAAAATGACAATATAATAAACAGCAAAGTCAAACCTATAAGGTTTTTGGAAACCTTATAGGTTTTAGGAAGAACAATTTTCTTATGATAAAATATTTTCATTCAATAAATCTCAATACATAAGGCGCATCAAGCCACAGTAACGGCTGTCTTTAGCTGCCGACGACCGTAAGGGAGCATTCACGTTAGCAAAGATATACGCGAGGTAAAGGTTTTTCAAACCTTTGCGGCAGCTAAAGACAGCCGTTACAGGTTGCGATGCGCTTTTCAATAGGTAAATTTATAAAAATAACCCGACGAATCATTAAAATAATATTCCGAAAAATACTATTATTTCGCAATAAAACGCCGCAAATGTTTATATTTGTTAAAATTTTTTACTATGAAATTCACAAATATTCTTCTCTGTATAATTTTGTTATGTTTCGCTTGCGCGGAAACGAATACAAGCAATTCTAATAAGGCTAATTCAATGCCTTCCGATGCAATAATTCCCTTTCCAAGTGAAATTAGTTCTTCCGATAAATTTTCTGACATAAAAGAAATAAATCTACCCGAATCCGGTGAAAATTACGACATCGCTTTTAATGCGGTGAGTAATTATCCGTTTAAAAATATTAATTTAAATAAAAATAAAAACGCAAACATAATTATCTCAAAATTAGCGAATAATGATGTAAAAGGCGCATTTGAATTAAATATTTCTAATGACAAAATCAATATTAATGCGAATGAAAAAGAAGGTATTTGTAATGCCATGAGTCGAATTTGTCAACTCTCCGCTTTGAATGAAGGTCGCTTACCAATTTGCGAAATCAACGACTCGCCGCGTTTCGGTTATCGCGGGATGCACTTGGATGTAGCGCGACATTTTTTCCCTGTTTCGGATGTCAAAAAGTACATTGATTTTCTGTTTTTTTACGGCTATAATACCTTTCATTGGCACTTGACGGAAGACCAAGGGTGGCGGATTGAGATTAAAAAATATCCGAAATTGCAGGAGGTTGCTGCCTATCGAAAGGAGACGCTCATCGGGCATTATAATGACCAACCACACCAATTTGACGGCAAGCGATACGGCGGTTTTTACACGCAAGAGGAAGCGCGTGAGGTGGTCGCGTATGCGGCAGCGCGAGGCATTACGGTGATACCGGAAATTGAATTGCCGGGGCATAGTCTTGCGGCTTTGTCGGCTTATCCTGAGTTGGGTTGTGAGCCGGATAAGGACTATCAGGCGGCAACAAAATGGGGGATTTTTGAAGATATTTATTGCCCGACAGAAAAAACATTTGAGTTTTTAGAAAATGTATTAAGTGAAGTCATTGAGATATTTCCGTCGAAATATGTACATATCGGCGGCGATGAAGCCCCGAAAGCGGCTTGGAAAAAAAGTGCATTTTGCCAACAACTCATTAAGGAAAAAGGGCTGAAAGATGAACATGGTTTGCAGTCCTATTTCATCACTCGCATGGAGAAATTTTTGAATGGAAAAGGCAAGTCAATCATCGGTTGGGATGAAATTTTGGAGGGCGGACTCGCGCCTAATGCAACGGTGATGTCTTGGCGCGGAATTAAGGGTGGCATCGAAGCGGCAAAGTCGAAACACAATGTTATTATGACTCCGACGACGCATTGTTATTTCGATTATTATCAATCCGACCACCCCGACGAACCACTCGCAATTGGTGGATTTTTACCCTTAGAAAAGGTCTATAGTTACGAGCCAATACCGGAAGAATTGGGCGCAGAATTTCACAAATACATACTCGGCGCACAGGGAAATATTTGGACGGAGTACATGAAAACTTTCGCCCATGTAGAGTATATGGGATTGGCAAGAATGGCGGCATTATCGGAAGTTGTATGGCGCGATGCAGATGCAAAAAACTTCAAACAATTTAAGACAAATCTCGCACAACACGCCGAATATTGGGCTTCGCAAAACGTGAATATTGCTAATCATTTATTAGACATAAATTCCGGTATTTCCACCGAATATAAAACGGGAACTTCCATCGAAATAAAAGACATTCCCGATGGTGCAAGGGTAGAATATTCTACACCAAATGACGCGAATTTTAAGCCATTAACTGAAATAAAATTAACACTAAAAGAAAGCGGTAAATACCAATTCAAAGCCGTCCGAAACGGTAAATCAGGTCGCTTAAAAACTATTGATTATCAAGAACATCCGGCAAATTTTGCTAAAGTTGAATTAAAAACCCAAGCCGCCGCAAAATATAGCGGCAACGGTCCGACTTCAGTATTCAACGGCATCAAAGGCTCAAACGAAAAATACGGCGATACAGAATGGTTGGGTTTTGATGGTGGAAAGGATTTTGAAGCACAAATTGAGTTTCCAAAAAAGGAAAAAATCAACACCATCACGATGCACTTTTTCAAGGGCGAAGGGCAATGGATTTACCTGCCCAAGCGTGTCAAAATATTCGCTTCGGAAGATGGTGAAAATTATACATTGGCAGGAGAAACCGATGACATAAAAACTGACACAAAAGTTGCCAAAATTCCGATTAATGACTTACAATTAGAAACAAAATATCTGAAAATTGAAGTTGAAAATTTTGGCAATATACCCGACGGTAGAATGGGTGCAGGGCATGGAGCTTGGTTGTTTATGGATGAAATTATTGTTGCTCCTTAGCAACCGTAGCGTAATGCCTCCGGCTTGCGCCACGTACTACTTGCAAAAGCTAACGTGGCGCAAGCCGGAGGCATTACGCTACGGTGCATCTTCTGACAAGTTTGGACAATTTTTTGGACAGACTCGGCTGCTAACTTTATTATCAAAAACACTTTTTTAATATATAAAATGGCACCTAAACATAAAGATTTCCTAAGCAAAGAACTCCCCGCAAAATTGAGAACTTTGCAGGGCAATCAAGCACCAAATTTCGGTTTGATGACTGCACATCACATGGTAGAACATTTGATTTTTACCACAAAATCACTCGCAAAACGAAGGGGTGAACCGGAAGGAGAACCGAATAAAAGTCAAGTTTATTTCCGTAAATTTATGGATGCGGGTTGTCCGTTTGAACATCGCCCTAAAGAAGACGCGACATTAAACGAGCTAAGAACAGAAAACATCGAGGAGGCAATAAAGATTTTGGAAGAAGCCACCGAAAAATTTTACGACCTTTTCGAGTCCAATCCAACTCATAAAAGCTACAACCAAATGACCGGAGAATTTAATTTAGCCGAATTGGAGTTGTTCAATTATCAACATGGGCGATGGCATTTGTATCAATTTGGACTTATTGAGGAGTTTGCGACTGTTAATGTATAAGTAATTAATTTTCTGTTATTTATACCAAAAAATAGAGTATTATCAATTTGAATCACATCGCGCACATCCCCACGTAAGGCAAAACCCGACTCCACTTGCGGCACATAATCAAATGCCCCCGCACCATCACCACGCAACAAAACACCATAATTTGCTGTGAGACTACCAAGCCGTAATTTGGTATGACTTTCATTGCCGCAGAGTAACAAATCCTGATTACCGTCTTGGTCAAAATCAAGGATTTGAATGGCATTGACAGGTGCATATTGGGCTTCGACGGGGAGTTTTTGTGCTGTGAATTTTCCGTTAGAATTACTTAGAAAAAGTGTGCTTGGTGTATGATTTATTTTCAGATTTTTAGCCTCATTTAATGTTGTTTTTGGGAAAATATCTGTCATGCTTGCCGTCGCAAAACTTTGATAGTTCGTGTATTGAGAACGCAAAGGTGCGAGTTGCTTAATCAATTCATCACGAGTAAGGTACGGATATTTTTTTCCTTGAATATAAAAACAAAATAAGGGGTCAATCGAGCCATTTTCATCGAAATCTTTATAGTACATTTCGGCGGGTGCTGCGTCCGAGACTTTGAATTGAGTATTGTCTCCGATGTTACCTGCGATGAGGTCGGGCTTGCCGTCTTTATTCACGTCTGCCACTTCTAAAGTGCGCCAAAATCCGCTGTATTTTTTGTCAAAATATTCGTCGGTGCGATTTGTGAGTTTTCCACCTTCATTCACAAAAACTGAAACGGGCAACCACTCCCCTATCACGACCAAATCTTGTTTTTCATCGCCATTCAAATCCAACCAAGCTGCGTCCGTAATCATGCCGTATCGTTCCAATTCCGAGGCGAGTTCAGCGATTTGATTGGTGAATTTTCCTGTGCCGTCGTTCACCAAAAGCGCACTCGCGGGGGCTTGCGGGTACGCGCCCGGCTGCACTCGCGCACCTACATATACGTCTGCGTGTCCGTCTGCATTGATGTCGCCGATAGCGAGTGTGGAGTTGCTTTCGTAGATTTTGGGGAGGGCATCGGGGCTTTTTGAGAAATTTCCGCGCCCGTCATTCAGGTATAATCTATCTTGCAAACGTGGGTCATTTGGCGTGAAATCATGGTAGCCGCCGCTTGCGATATAGATGTCTGCGTGTCTGTCTGCATTGGCATCGAAAATGGCAATTGCTGCATCTTCGCTGGCTTTATCTTGTTCAAAATCAGCGTTTTGTACGGGTTTAAATTTTTTATTTTTTGTTTGTAAAAATACTTTCACAGCTTCGCCAACACTACCGCCAATCACTACATCTTCCAAGCCATCACCATTCAAATCGCCCTTAGTCATACAAGGTCCTTGATGAGAAAATTCGCATAATAATAAAGGTTGACGGTCAAAATCCCGAATCGTTTGTTTTGGATTGGTGTAATTAATTGGAGAGGATATTTCGGAGAAAATGGGTGTATTTTTTTCTTGGAAAATGGGCTTGGTAGTCGCATTTTTTTCCTCTAAAATAATAGTTTGATTCCCTTGAATGTTAGTTAATTTTTCGGAATTTCCATTCTGCCAAATCACAATTAAGGAATCAATTTTATCATAATCACCAAGACCAAAATGCAGTACAGGCGATACCGCCGAAAGGTAGCCGCGAGAGGTTTGTTGTGCTATTTTTTGTTGCTGATTATCATAAAAAATACTGACTTTCGCGCCCAATCCGAGTGTATTTAAGGTCGCGCCTTTTAGTTTTATTTTTAAAAAATTATTATTTGTAATACCTTGTTTTTCATTTTTAAATATAGATGCAGGTTTATTGATATTATTAACAATTAAATCAAGGTCGCCGTCATTGTCGAGGTCGGCGTAGGCTGCGCCGTTACTATTCGTAATGTGATGCAAACCCCATGATTTTGTTACATTTTTAAATTGCAAATTATCATTCTGAAACATATAATTCACCACATCCGAAGCGGGCATATTATTGATGATTTCGACTACATCGGTGCGTTGTAAACGTCCTTTTTTCTGCACAAAATCATTCATATAATTAATAAAATCCAAATTGGTATAATCGCGGTGATAGCCATTCGTGACATATAAATCTTTCCAACCATCATTATCATAATCAGCCGCGAGTGCTGCCCAACTCCAATCAGTATTTGAGATACCCGCCAACTGCCCGACTTCGCTAAACGTACCGTTTCCATTATTGATTTGCAGCATATTACGCATATATTGATAATGAAATCCACTGCGAACATTCAAGTCAAATTTGGCGTAATTATCGGGAGCCATCAGAAGTTTTTGGCGTTCATTATCTTCGGGCAACATATCCAAAGTGACAACATCCTGCCGTCCGTCATTATTCAAATCAGCGATGTCATTACCCATCGAAAAATGGCTATTATGCGTGATGCTTTCCGCTAATTTGTCGGTAAATTTTCCGTTTTTATTATTTATATATAAATAATCCGGTATCGTATAATCATTCGACACATAAAAATCCGCCCAACCATCTTCATTAAAATCCGCGATACCGATACCCAAGCCATAGGACAACGGCGACCCCACAATTCCGGCTTGCTTGGTGATGTCTTTGAAGATGCCATCATCCTGTCGAAAGAGTCGCAAACCGCGTAAAGGGTCATCCTCTGCCATCATTTTTTTAGTGCTGACTTCATTCAGAACAGGCAATGATTTTGGATTATGATTGAGCAAAAGCATATCCAAATCGCCGTCTCTGTCGTAATCAAAAAAGTAACTTTGATTGCTAAAAGCGGGGCTGTTGAGTCCGTATTTTGCAGCTTCATCTTTGAATTTTGGGATGCCATTTGGGTCATTTCCTTGATTGATAAAGAGTTGATTCGCACGTTTCGATTCGGGTAAAGCCCCTGAATAACAAAGGTATATATCCAAACGATTATCACCATTTATATCAACCAATGCTACACCCGTTTTCCACGGACCTTCACGCCCTGCCGCACCCGATTCCGCACTTATATTTTCAAATTTAAAATCACCTTTATTGAGGTAAAATTTATTATCGTCCATATTTGAGGTGAAATAAATATCAACCAAATCATCACCATTAAAATCGCCTGCCGCTACGCCGCCGCCGTTGTAAAAATATTCGTACATCAAGACATTGGTATTGAGTCCTTCTTTGAGAATATTGTTGAAGGTGATGCCTGTTTGTTGTGGCGGGAGGAGGGTGAATAATTTGGAATTGGAAGTGGTGGGTGGGTCTGAATTGTTGTCTGAATTATCATTTTTACACATTATAAAAATAAATATCAGTAAAAAAATAGCAGCGTATGTCGTTTTTAATCTCAAAATGTGTGGTGTCTTACAGTAAATTTATTCGACAAGTTACGGATTATTTTTTAGTATAAAAATCGCCTACGCTTAGTGGGCAGCTAAAGCAGCCCGTACTTTTGTATAGATTCAATGATAGCATCCACATTCTCCGGTTCAAACCACATCATACCTTCTACTTTTCTAAACCAAGTCATCTGACGCTTGGCATAGCGACGCGAATTGCGTTTGATTAATCGGATTGCTTCTGTTTTGTCTATTTTATTATCAAAAAAATCAAACCATTCCTGATAGCCTACGGTTTGTAAAGCGGTGAGGTGACGAAGCGGGTATAAAGTCCGGGCTTCTTCCTGCAATCCGGCTGCCAACATCATGTCCACACGACGATTGATGCGGTCATAGAGTATTTCGCGTTGCCAATCAAGACCTATATATATAGGTGTGAAAGGTCGTACCTGTTTGGTTTGGTGATGAAAATGTGAAAAAGGCTTGCCCGTAGCACGACAAACTTCCAAAGCACGCATCAGTCGCTTGGGATTTTGGTTGTCCACTTGCGCGTAATAATCAGGGTCAAGGCTTTGCAGTTCATTTTGAAGTGGAGTAATGCCCTCACTTTCAAAGAGTTGGGTCAAATCTTTGCGGATGTATGCGGGAATATCAGGAAATTCGTCCAAGCCTTCACAAACTGCTTTTATGAAAAATCCCGAGCCGCCCACCATGATGACGACATCCTTTTTTTTAAATAATTTTTCTAATAAAAACATCGCCTCACGTTCATAATCACCTACATTATACGTATCTTGCACACTCAAATTATTGATAAAATGATGTGTTGCTTGAGCGAGTTCTTCGGAAGTTGGCTTGGCAGTTCCGATGTTCATTTCGCGATAAAACTGACGACTATCTGCGGATAATATGTCGGTATTGAAGTGCTGTGCAAGACGAATACCCAATCCGGTTTTGCCGCTTGCCGTCGGTCCGCCTACTACGATGAGATATTTCTTATTGTTTTTCAAAATAAATTTTTTGCTCAATCAGTACAAAGTAAAGAAAATTTCCTTATCTTTGCCCCACAATTTTGAAAAGTACATAAATTTTTATAATTTTACAGACATGAGCGATTTAATGAAGTACGTTGTAGCACAGGAAAAAAAGGAGACAAAATTTCCTGATTTCCGTGCAGGTGACAATGTTACTGTCGGCTATAAAATAATTGAGGGCGCGAAAGAACGTATCCAGAATTTCAGAGGTGATGTCATACAAATCAAAGGTGAAGGTCTTGGTAAGACTTTTACGGTTCGTAAGATATCAAATAATGTGGGTGTAGAACGCATCTTCCCTTTTTCGGCTTCTACCATTACCGAAATTAAAGTCAATAAATACGGCAAAGTGCGTCGCGCCAAGTTGTTTTATTTACGCGAATTAGTTGGTAAAAAAGCCCGTATCAAAGAAAGAAAATTTATCAAAAAAGATTAAAGATTACACGTTCATATAGACGTGTTCTTTCCGAAGACCCTTCCATTAGGAAGGGTTTTTTTTATGCCCTTTAACAAAAGATTTCTCATAAAAAACTGCGTATCTTTACGGTGGAGCGCAGACTTTTCACCTATATTTGCATGGGTAATATGTAAACTGAAAGGGAACTTTTCATATCCAGTAAAGCGTATTTGATATAAAAAAACATGAATAAATATCCGTTAGGAATACAAACATTTGAAGACATCATTAATGATGATTTTTTGTATATTGATAAAACCAAAGAAATTTATAAACTCACAAAGGGCAGGTACTACTTCTATGCCCGACCGCGAAGATTTGGGAAATCTTTA
>CALIZI010000466.1 GCA_938028705.1 uncultured Saprospiraceae bacterium
ACATCCCAAACGCAAGTCGTGGTGTTGAAAGTAGCTGTTTCATAACATTCTACAGTAGGTTCGACAGGTTGTGTTCCGGTGACATCCCAAACACAAGTAGTGTTATTGAAGGTAGCCGTTTCATAGCATTCTACAGTAGGCTCAACAGGTTGCGTACCTGTTACATCCCAAACGCAAGTGTTGTTATTGAAAGTAGCCGTTTCATAACATTCGACGGTTGGCTCAACAGGCTGCGTTCCGGTGACATCCCAAACGCAAGTCGTGTTGTTGAAGGTTGCTGTTTCGTAACATTCAACAGTAGGTTCGACAGGTTGCGTTCCTGTTACATCCCAAATGCAAGTGCTGTTATTGAAGGTAGCTGTTTCATAACATTCGACGGTAGGTTCGACAGGTTGTGTTCCGGTGACATCCCAAACACAAGTGTTGTTATTGAAGGTTGCCGTTTCATAACATTCGACAGTAGGCTCAACAGGTTGTGTTCCGGTGACATCCCAAACGCAAGTAGTGTTGTTGAAAGTAGCTGTTTCATAACATTCGACGGTGGGTTCTACAGGGATGGGATTGACTGTAATTATCACGTCATCATCATTTACACAGCCATTATTATCAGTAAAAGCATAGTTTAGTGTGATATTGCCGGATAGTCCGCTTGGGTCAAAATTGGCAGTTCCGTCACCATTATTTGTTATGTCTGTGCCTGTCCATGTACCGATTTCGCCTGCCGCCGGTATGGGTGAACCTGTCAATTGTATTATTCCGGCACCTTCACAAATGGTATTATTTGTTCCTGCTTCAACTATTGGTAAAGGGGAAACATTTACACTGACGGCATACTGTTCTACACATTGTCCGGCTGCGGGAGTGAAAGTGTAAACAACTTGTCCTGCGATAGAGGTATTGATAATATTAGGGTTCCAATTGCCGATAATCCCCTCATTAGATGCCGAGACTAATGCTTGGGGTGTATCACCAAGACAATAGTCGTCAATGATTGAGAATGTGCTTACGGCGAGTGGAGTGACATCAATAGTGATATTATCTTCAGCTTCACATCCGGTTAAATTGTCAGAAAGATGATAAGTAAACGTAAATAGACCTGATTCTCCGATAGGATTGAAAATTGCTGTTCCATCACCATTGTCAACAAGGTTGTCTCCTATCCATTGAGCAGTTTGTTCGCTTGTAGGTAAGGGAGAACCTGTTAACTGAATATTTCCCTCATCTTCGCAAATAGTCATGTCTTGACCTGCTTCTACAGTAAAATCAACGGGTGAACAGGTAAGTACGTATTCAATTAAAATATTTTCATTGATGTCAGGGAGAAATATGTCAAGTACTCCACCATTATTCAAGGTCAAATCAATGTTTGTTGGAGCATCATAGAATAAATCATCGCCCGTGCCGTTTCCTGATTCAGGACCCCCCGGATTGTTGATATCGTACTCGCAGCTATGCGGCACAGCACTTGTCGGATTATCAGATTCGAAGATAGCAAGATCGAAGGTTGCTATAGGTACATTAGTGATGTTATAATTGCCCAAAGGAACAATTATGGGAATATCATTGCAGGTTGTAGGGTCAGGATTATTTTCGAGTATGTCTTCTAATTCGACAAATCCTCCGGAGCCTTCACTTGCTGATGCTCTAAATACCCATGCCGTTCCGTCAATATTAATCACCCACTCTGCGTTGTTACTATCATCGCCTAAGGGTGGGAAGTTGATACGAGTAATATCCATAAATATAGAAGTACACTCTCCACGGGGAATATCAGTCGAAACGAGTGCGTAGTCTGTTCCTTCACATCCTTCACTATCAGTAATTGTCAAATCATAGCCGCCGGGGGAGAGATTATTACGTGGATTATCATTAGCGCCATCTGCCCATTCAATATCTGGAGTACCGTCGGTTGAGATGACTTCTATCGAACCATCAGTTGCCCCGCATCCTGATACGGGATTGTTTATGATAGTGAACTGTTGGGTACAACCTGTAATACAAGTTGCACTACCGGCAGGATTACTGTTACAATATTGTGTTCCACCAATAGCTCGTACCAAAATATCAACAATTTCACTTTCCGATAGTCCCGTTACGGTATATTCGGTAGAATTTGGAACAGGTTGCCAAGTGGCTCCACCATCAAGACTAATCTCATAACCCATAGCATCGGTAACAGAGGTCCAGATGAATGAAGCAGATGAGTTGGTGGTACCATTGCATGAAGGTTGCGGGGCAGAGAGTAACTGTTCTTCAATGATTTCAAATGTAAGCGTTTCATTTTGACAAAGCCCGACAGCAATGTCAAAAATGATAGTTTCAGTTCCTTCAGCGATGCCATCAGCTATCGGAGTAAGCTCAACAACAGCCTGTAAAGAACCTGCCGGAATAGTGATAATAGAGGGAATGTTCTCATAGTCCACACCATTCGTTGCTGTGCCCCCAATAGTAATTGGAAAGGAATAATCTGTATCGGTTACTTGATCAAGTTGAAAGGCAATTTCAATGAAATTGTCACAAGATTCGGCAATCTGATTGTCTTGTAAGTTGATACTGGTATTTATTGGGAGGGTGTTGAGGTTGACTATTCCGACATCAAAGCTACTTTCCTCCAAAAATACAGCTGAATCATAATCTCCATCACCTACATCTGCTATGACGAGTTTAATGTGATAAGTTTGGCAAGGAATAACATCGGCAACGACCGCAAGTTTATCCGTAAAACCATCATATTGTACCGATTCACCTCCTGTATTATCATTATACAATGTACTATAATCAAGACTTCCTCCACTGAAAGTGCAACCTAAGGGACCGAGGCCTCCGGGGCCCGATACTCCGGGATTGATAGAGTTGATGGCAACAGGAATATTGGTGCCCGGTACAAGGGCAAGATTTGTGTTGTCGTAATTACCACCTGCCGGATTGGGACCGGAAAGTAGAAAAGCAAAAATATCGTTGAATTCCGAACAAACAAATTCAGGATATTCCTCTGAGGCAAAAATATAATTGAATCTAAGTTCATTAGATTGAGGTATAAAATCAAATTCTAAGATTGCGGCATCTTCGGTAGTTGGCGTGCCGAGTATGTTATCCAAATCGCTGTCAGAGCAACTATCACATACAAAATCAGCGGCGGATCCGTCATTATTAGGACCAACTGCAATATTAATATCGCCGGTGGCAAGTATAACACCTCGGTTAATATCAAGATTGGTATTTGTACCGTCAAAAAAACCTCGTTGGCGTACTTCACCGGTGAAGGTCACGTTGCTGGCTTGTACCCCATTTTGAATGAGAATATCCTGAATGAGTTGCTGCTCGGTAAAGTTAGCTGAATCAACAATTAATTGTGCCGAGAGGTTTGTACATAAAAAATAAAGGGTAATGAATACAAGTAGGTAATGTATAACTTTCATAGTCGTTTGATATCAATTACATTTATTCCTATCGCATTAGAATAAATGTAAATGGTGCTTCAGTAAATTGAGATACTAAGATTATTGTATTGTGGATGCGGTAACTCGTCGAAATGCGGAATTTATTGTTCTATCGTTACTAAGTATCTGGACTTTGGACATTGGAGAATTAGGAAATTTGGTATTAGGTATCCCGATAGTTATCGGGATTTTTATCAAATAATTATAAAATTAAATTAATTGAATATTTTTTATATTAATAAAAAATAAATAGCTGATAATCAATTACTTACGATTTAAAACCGAAAATCCCAGTTACCGAATTTCCAAAATGTCCAAAGTCCGGTTCTCTAAGGAACGTGGCAAAATAAGTTTACCATTTGGTTGCCTCTTTTGCACTTATTTTTTTGTCTTGCGATCAGTCATCCTAAAAATATTCAGGACATCTTCTTTCAAGACGGATAAGTACAAAATAACCTACCAAATGGTAAACTTATTTACGCCACGTTCCTAAAGGAGAAAATAAGATTTGATTTTGTTAAATGGATATAGGTAAGTCTCTTTGAATAAATAATTATTCAACCACTATAATGTGCCAAATTAAAAATCACAAATCGAACGCGAGTGATTTATTTTTATCTTTGTAAGTAATTAAATTTTAAATTAATACAAATTAAAATTATATTTAATTAAAAATCAAAAAACACTCAATACTCAATTTGGCGAACATATTGCCATTAGGAATACAATTGTTTTTCGCTAAAAAAGGAATATTTTTGAATTACAATAAATTGATAACATTAATAATGTTCTAAAATTTATATATATATATAAATTTCGTAATACTAATCGTCGGTTTTATTTACTTACAGCTTCTTAAAATTATGAGACTACATTAAGAATAAGAAAAACGATTTTAAAGAAATTTAATTTTATATTATATTAAAATATTAATTTTTTAATATAAAAATAAAATTTTAACTTTTTTGAATTTCTATCTTTCTAATGTGGACTCAATTATCAATGTTTTACACAGGGCAGAAATCCGAATTAAATCGAAAGAGTAAATATCTTCTTGGAGTAATTGATAGGAGAGATGTTCAAATTCGTGAAAGAACAAATTTGAACATTTTGTAATAAGACTAACAAAGTACAGGAAAGGTTGCCTCATAATCAAATTTATTTTCAGAATTAATGATCAATTTGATGGTGTTCGACAGCAATAGGGTAAATTTAAAAATACCGTACATTGATTATCAAAAACTTACACATTTGTATAATAATTTTTGAATTGTAATAGTGAGATATTTATCGAAGTAGTTGACACTTTTTTGAAATGTAACAGATTATCCAAATTGAGTATCACGCAGAGAACGCAGAGTTCGCAGAGATTTGATGTAGCATCCCTCTGCGAACTCTGCGTTCTCTGCGTGAAAAAGTGTCAACTACTTTTATCTTACGGATGAACTTGTCGTAATAGTCAATAATTTTTCAGATAGAAGCTGTAAAAGTCACAACTGTACCCTACTTTAATCGAACACCGCCCACAAATTCAATCGGCTTAATTATCTAAAAATTGTGGTGGTCTTCGATATTGAGTCGCTTGTTCGTAAGCGTAGGCAACTTCCAATAAAACGCCTTCACTCCAAGCCCTTCCAAAGATAGAAATACCAACAGGCAATTCATCAATAAAACCCATAGGTACGGTAATATTCGGATAACCGGAACGTGCCGCCGGAGAGGAACTGCTGCCGATATAATTGTCGCCAATCGTCAGGTCGGTTTTCCATGCAGGTGCGCCTGTCGGCGCAATAATGGCATCTAAACCATTGTTATTCATTACTTTATCAATGCCGTTTTCTCTTGATGCTTTGAGCATTTTATTGAGGGATGTTTTGTATTCGGGTGTATTGAGGTTGCCGAGGGCTTGGGCTTTTTCGAGGAGGTCTTGGTCAAAATATCGGAGTTCGATGTCGTCTTTTTTATTAAATGCAATCAGGGCTTCAAGGCTTTTGATAGGGGCATCTGCACCGAGCGAATCGAAGTATTTGTTGAGTCCGTCTTTAAATTCGTAGAGCAATACATCGAAGGCTTCTTTACCAACATTTTCTTCCGATATTTTTTCAATTTCAATGACTTCTGCGCCTTGTGTTTTCATGACTTCGACTGCCTTGCGTACCATTTTATCCACTTTGAAATGAAAACCCATACAGCCTGTCCACAAACCGATTTTCTTAGCTTTTAAGCCGTCTTTTTTCAAAAACACAGTATAATCGGTCAGGGCTTTTCCTACACTTTCCTTTGTCTTACTATCGCGCTCGTCTATGCCTGTGAGTGTGCCGAGACAGATAGCAGCATCGCGTACAGTACGTGCCATAGGACCGGCAGTATCTTGTGTAAATGAAATGGGAATAATACCCGACCTGCCTACCAATCCGACAGTAGGTTTGATACCGACTACACCATTATTGTTTGAAGGACAAACGATGGAACCATTGGTCTCAGTTCCGATAGCGAGCATACACATATTGGCAGATACGGCTACACCCGACCCCGAACTTGACCCACAGGGATTACGGTCAAGGCGATAAGGATTTTTGGTTTGTCCGCCATGTCCGCTCCAACCGCTTGATGATATGTTAGCTCTGAAATTCGCCCATTCGCTCAGGTTGGCTTTTGCCAAAATGATGGCTCCGGCTTCCCTCAACTTTGCAGCTACTTGGCTGTCTTGCAAGGGTTTAGAACCTATCAAAGCACGTGACCCCGCAGTAGTAAACATGCCGTCTTTGGTATCAATATTATCTTTGAGAATAATGGGAACACCATGTAATGCTCCGCGAGCGTTCCCTGATTGGAGTTCTTCTTCCAACTGACGGGCAATGTCCATAGCATCAGGATTGACTTGGATGATGGCATTGAGCGCAGGACCTTTTTTGTCGATTTCCTCTATTTTATTCAAATAACATTTTACGATTTCCGTAATGCTAAAGCTACCATTTTTATAACCTTTTTGGAGTTGGTCTATGGTCATTTCTTCTAATACAAACATGCTGTTGCCGGATGATTGTGGTTTGTGAAGAGTGGGTAATTTGGGTGTGTTGGATACGGGCTGACAAGCCAACCAATCTATCAGGCTGATGCCGATGAGGAGTTTGCCGGAGTGGTGAATGAAGGTGCGACGTTTCATAGTTTACTTTTTGTAAAAATATGTTTTTTTACTTAGTTTAACAAATTATGGACTTTTGTCTCATCCTTCAACTATCCACATATTTATGTCGATAGCTATCGGCAGAGAGTGGAAAACCGTAAAAAGTATGCGACCCCGATAGCTATACGGGGATAAGGTACTGACCTCGTATCAATGAGCTTGGAATACTGTGAAGGGTATCTTGCGAGGAAGCCGGACAAAAGCGTTTTTTAAAATAAAAAAAAACTGCATACTATCGAAAAAAATATCACAGAAACACAGGGTTTAAACCCTGTGTTTTTGTGATAAAGTATCGTTCAACATCACTACACAAAATAAGCTATTAAAAAAAGCATAAAACATAATGCCATGTGCGGCTTCGAGTATGGTTTCTGTAAGCATAGGTATGGCGAGTAAGAGTAGAAAAAGGGTGTATAAATACATTTTTCTACGCCAACTCAAGTATAGCGGTATGAGCAAGGCAGTGAGTAAGAGGAGTAGTCCAAGATAACCTGTGGCGAGGAGGGTTTGGAGGTATTGATTGTGTGCATTGGCTTTTATTTTCATAGGGGTTTCATATTTTTTGGCGATGTAAACGGGCATTAATACATCTTGTACATCATTGGCTATGCCATAGCCCCAAGGCGGCATTTGTCGGAGGACTTTAAAGGAGGATTCCCATATTTGTCCGCGAGGGTCATTGACATTGAAGAAGAAGCTATGTTCATAGTTTGTGCGTTGTTTGCCGATGATTTGGTGCATTCTGGTGCGCGTAACGAAAAATGAAGACATGAGACTCCACAGGGTCAGTGTGATTAAGGAGATTACCAAAATGCCGGACAGCAATTGTTTTTGTTGTTTCATCCATAACAAAAAAGTAGCTATGAATAAAGTAAAAAAAGTAACGCTGACCAATCGTGCGCCAAGGATCATAATCATGTAAAAGAAAAAGAGCAGGGCGATGATAGCCGATATTTTGGTGAATGTGGTGGTGGTGCGCCAATGTCGTGTGAGGTAGTGGAGAATAATGAAAAAGGAAAGCCCCAGATAGATGCTCAGGTAGGGTGGGAGGAAGCCCATTTGACTGGAGAGCCAAGTGTAAGATAGCCAGCTGACTGCACCAATGCGATTGTAGGTAATGAGCGAACAGACGAAACATATCAGCGCAGTAATGAGACAGGCAATGACGAAGGAAAATAAGGTGCGCCGAAGTGTGCCGCGCGAGGGCGGAAAAGCAAATATGGCAAATGGAAAAATCAGTAAGCCGGATTTGTGTAATAATTCGCGGCTACCTGAATGGGTATCTTGGGTGTATAGCAGGGCGATGACTTGTATGAGAAAAAAAGCGATGAAAAGTAAGGCAGGTTTCCAGTTGGTTGTGGAGCGTCGGATGCCTTTTATAGCGATGGCTAATAGGCTGTAAATCAATATGATGAGCAATAAAATATTTGCCCATTCAAGTGATAGGGGCAATACAAATGCGTAGGTGGGGAGTAGGTATTTCATTGACAATTTTGTAGTCCACAGTTTATCAGTCGGCAGTTTAACTCAAGACAGGCTGATTTCAGTTTCATCTTGAATAATTCAGTCCATAATTTTCTCGCGTTAAGCGGCGGACTGCGGACCGATAAACTGACAACCTAAAAGTACATGTAAATAAAAAAAGCGGCTCTATCAAAGATAAAGCCGCTTAGTGGCATGTGTTAAAATGTTCTCAAAAAAAATACTAAAGGTTGAGCATCGCAAGGTCTTCGCGCACTCGTCCCGAAGGATGTCGTGCGGTCAAATCAATGATTTGACCTTGCGGGTCAATTAATATAAACTGCGGGACCGCTTTTACGCTATACAGGGAGGCGAAGTTGGAGTCAAAATCGCCATTAATAAATAATTGATGTCCTTGCATGTTTTTCTCACGTATCATATTTTCCCACGCAAATCTTGATTTGTCGATGGAAATACTGATAAATTCGATGTTCCTTCCTTTATATTCTTCTTTTAATTTTTCAAAATAAGGTTGTTCGTGTTTGCAAGGTCCGCACCATGTAGCCCACACATCTATATATACGTACTTGCCTGAGAAATCACTCAACCGAACTTTTCTATTATTTATCGTAACGCCTTCAAAATCAGGAGCAAAACTACCCGCATCAATCATGGCGTACTTTGCATATTTTTCATCTACCAACTCGCGGTAGTCTTCATTTTTCACATCATCCCGAAACTTCAACAAGACCGGATTCATAGTTGGTGTGCCGTCTTCACCTATGAGGTTGAGTACGACTTTGGTACGCAAATAATTTCTGATTTTTTTACCTTTAAAATACTCTCTGACGAAATTGTATTTCAAACGATGCCTTTCAGAAATCACAATTCCGTTGATGTCGCTACCCACTACTTGTGCATCCACTCTTGGGTCAGCTTTTATGTCAAGATATCTGGTAATGAACTGCTCAAAACTTTCTAAATACAACAAATCATTAGTTTTTAAATCCAGTTTTTTGACAAATTTGTAGTTAAACTTGTCCATAGATTCAAAGTCATTTGGTGCATATTTCGGATGCTGCTCTTGATAATCCAAATATTGATTTGCCCATTCAAAAGCGATATGTGCAAGTTCGAAGCCCACAAATTTGGCGGGTACTTCATTGATGTCTTTTACATAAGACCACAAAAATTCTTCTTTAACTTTGCGCTCTACTGCTATCGTATCCCTAAATTCGGTGTAAGGCATACGGTACAACTTCCTTCTTGCCAATGAGTTGTCATCATCATATTGGTCTCGCTTGGCAAGGTAAGTATTGATGCCGGCAGATGTACCTGAATACACGACACCCTCCTCACTATCAGGGTCAAAGGTAATATGCAATGAGTCACCGGGAGTCAAATACATCATGTATTTCTTACTACGATAATACAATCTGTAATAACCTGACTCGTGCAAAACTACCTTTCCGCTAAAAGTTTTATCTTTCTTACTGACTTTGAATCGTATAGATTCGGTGTCGGAAAGGTCATCCACTCTTTTTCTGACTTTGATTCTATTGGTTCGCTTACCAAGTATTTCTCCGGTAATGACAACAATAGAATCTTTATATTTTTTCTCTTTAAAAGGATTCTTGGGTGCATGTTTTGCAGCTACGAATGTAGGTTTGGGTGGTGCTTCTTGCTTTTTGGTAACTGTTTCTTTTGGCTCAACTGTCTTTTCTTGTTCAGCCGCTATTATTTCGGTTTCAACAAGTTTAGGTGTAATTTTTTCTTCTTGGGCAACGGTTTCTATTGGAGAGTTGCATGGTTCATCTTGGAGTATCGTGGTTACTTCCTCTCTATGCTGGTGCGTCATGTATGTAAGCGAGATAAAAAATAATGCCAACGCAGAGAGAAAATAGTAGGTTAGTTTCTTCATTTTTTATAGCGAATTTTAATCTTCAGCAAGGTGTAAAACTACTAATTGAAGGGGAACTTAATGCTGCGGATATTTGATACTTTAAACAACTTCTTGGCACGAAGGTAATCAAAAAATCTTGAATAGAGCCATTATTTATACTAATATTGACCTATAAAAGTTATCTAATAATGTCACAATTACGGCTTTTTTGTACAGCCACAAAAGAGGTGCTAAAAGTCTTTGATAATAAAAAATAATCATAAAATTGGGGATTGAAATTTCAGATTATAGTATGAAAATGCAAAATAAGAATAACTTTACAAAAAACAAGTAATCATTTTGTAGAAATCTTACATTTACTATTTAAATAATTAAAAATCAATATTATACAATATTTTTAATTTAAAATTTATGATATTGAAAAAATACAGAACACACATCAAATATTCAAATTGATAATTGATGGACATTAATCCTAAGTTATAATGACATTCTAAAGTAAATTTTATTACAATTATAGTGTATGATGTAATTTCAAAGCTATTTGTTTTATTATATTTGTCACATAACGTAAGGATGTCACGTTTGTATGGCTTTTAATGGCAATAAAAGCAGTAAAGTGGTAAGTTATTTTATTGATACGGCTACATGATTCAATTGTTTCACATTTACATCGTTTTAATAATCAATCCAACAATCAGGCAATCAGTCAATCCAAACCATGCAACAATTAAATAGATTTTTCATAAATATATTTTTACTCTGTTGGGCAGTATCAACTCATGCTCAGATTCTTCACGATTTTATTCCGTTCCGGCAAGGCGACAAATGGGGTTTTTGCAATCAGGAAAAAGACTTTATTATTGAGCCTCAATACGACATGGTCGGTGTTTTTTCCGATACCTTAATGGGCGTAAAGATGGATGGCAAGTGGGGATTTATTAATCTGCAAGGCGAGCAAATCATACCTTGTATGTACGACAAAATTACGCCCTTTGAGCAAGGCATTGCCGGAGTATATATGGACGGGAAGTGGGGGATTATTGACCTTCAAAATCAACTCATGGCACATCGTTATGAAAATCTGCAATACAGAACGACATTGCTCACTGAAGGCTTAATTCCCGTAAAATCAAGAGGTAAATGGGGTTTTATCAATAAAAAAGGAAAAGAAGTCATTGCCTGTGATTACGAAATGGTCTATCCCTTTTCAGAAGGCTTGGCAGCCGTAAAGCAAGATAAAAAATGGGGATATATTGATAAAAAAGGCTATACTATCATTCAGCATGATTTCGATTTTGCTGGCAATTTTCATCAGGAAATGGCGCGGGTAGAGGTCAAAGGAAAATGGGGTTACATTGACCCCGAAGGCAGCTGGCGTATTCCGCCCAAATACGAAAATGCAGGTGACTTTCAAGAAAATGTAGCTGCCGTATCCCGAAAAAATAAATGGGGTTACATCAATCCGCGCGGCAAATTTGTCATTCGTCCAATCTATCTCGAAGCCCTGCCTTTTTCCGAAGGCATCGCCTGTGTGCGTACCCGTCGCAACAAAATCCGTTTTATTGATACCAAAGGAAAAGACATTTATACCGGAGCATTCAATGAAGGTGGCAGCTTCGTACAAGGACTTGCTCCTGCCCGCCTCAACAATTATTGGGGCTTTCTCAATGACAAGGGCAGGTTTGTTATTTATTGTATTTATGATCGCGTACAACCTTTTCAAAATGGCTTTGCCAAAGTCATGCGACGAGGACGCTGGGGATTAATCGACACAGAAGGACGACAATTTTGGGAAGATTGAGTGGTAGTGTTGTGGTGTTGTGGTGTTGTAGTATATACTACACTACCGCACCACATCAGCACTTGCAACGGATTGAGACCAAAAACAGTCTATTGAATCGTAATTTGTTGGACAAAATCATAATCATTTTTACCCAAATATGAAGTCACAATGAATAGTAAATACGATTTGCATATTTGATAATATTGGTGTTTTTTGTAAAGAAGCTCTATTTTTATAAAAAAACGTTCACTCTCTCGTAATTTACTGATTCTAAAACAAATATGTTAAAGTATTATGTACTAAAAAACGTCTTTTGGTATGATATTTTGACATTTTCTGCGTCATAAAGAAAAGAAACCCTAATGAAGTACAACAATTACGCATAAATATTAATTTTACTCTGTATATTATTCTGACTACCAAACTTATATTACAACCTTCCCACTATTTATGAAGAATCTATAAAAGGCTCAAATGAAGTGATTTTTCAATTTAACACACTCGCTTTTTATTTTTAATAACAAATTAAACTTTAGATAAAGTAGTATTAACATATTAGGTAGTTAATTCATTTGCCGACAAATTTCAAATTATATATGTTTTACCTTATATTTTGTTGGAATTTGATACTTGGAATTTACTCATTTGGCTGGTTGGTCTGCAAATTGAGTGAGTTATTGGATTTTAATTCATTCCTTATTGATATTTTGTGTCATCCCCTAACCTAATAACCCGATACCCCTTTTGTCAAAAGTTTAATAACAAAATTTCGTCCATGAAACTTTTATTTTACTCATCATCTTTAAAAAAAATGACAAAAAAAAATTCACTATTACATCATTGGATCTTAATGTTTGCCGGTGCATGTATGATGACATTCGGCTTCCCCAGTGAGGGTTATACTCAAGACATTATCATCAATGAGATTAATTACGACTACAACAAAGCCTTCAGAGGTTATCGTTCCAAAGACTGGGTAGAAATCTACAATAGAGGCACCAATATTGTAGATTTATCCAACTGGGTGCTTGCCGACGAAGACACCTTATACACCCTGCCATCAGGGCTTACCATGCCGCCTGACAGCTACTACATCTTTGCCAAAGATGCTATGGATTTTACGGATGCACACCCCAGTGTGAACAATGTATTAGAATCCGATTTATCATTTAGCGAGAATGGCGAAACCATAAAACTTTACCGCGATACTATGATGATGATGCTCGAAGACTCTGTAGCTTACGGTGACGATGCTCCATGGCCCGAAGACCCCGACGGAGATGGACCAACCTTATCTCTCATCGATCCTTCTTTGGATAATGACGAATATTTCAACTGGACCAGTTCGGGCAATTACGGTGGTACACCCGGCAGACCTAATGTTGTACTTTGTGGAACTACGCCGCCAACAATTATCATCAATGAAATCAGTTACAAACCCACTGCACTGGTCAATACCAAAGACTGGGTAGAACTTCACAACCCTAATAGCTTTGATGTTGACATATCCGGTTGGGAGTTTGCCGACGAAAGAGGCTTCTATTCCGTTCCGGCAGGTGTCATCATACCTGCAAATGGTTATCATGTTTTAGTCCAACAAAGCACTGCGTTTTCCGCCTTTTATTTTCCTATGCCGCCACATTCAGGCGATTGGGGCTGGGGCTTGGACGGTGGTGGTGAAGACATCGGACTATTTACTGACGACAGATGCCTTGTTGACAAAGTAGATTATGACGATGACCTACCATGGCCCGACGATACGGATAGTACAGGTTATACCTTGATGCTCATTGACCCTGCATTGAACAATAACCTGCCCGGCAGTTGGGTGTCTTCATCCGCTATCCCTATTTTCTTTGGTACACCCGGACAACCCAATGGCTATCCTGACCCCTGTAATCCAACTCCTGAAGGTATTGTTATCAATGAAATCAATTACAACTCTGATACTATAGTCACTCCCGGCAATTGGGTAGAACTCCACAACCCCAGTACCGCTGCCGTTGACCTGTCCGGTTGGAAATTTTATGATGAAGATAGTGTATTTGTCATTCCACCCGGCACCAGTATTCCCCCCGACGGCTATATGGTGCTGGTCGAAGATGATCTTCGATTTGCTGCCGCTTTTCCTTCGGTCAGCAATTTTGTCGGACCCATGGGCTTCGGGCTTTCCAACAACAACGAGCGCATCATGCTCTACTCTGCCGAACAGTGTATCGTAGATTCTTTGAAATATAATGATGACAGTCCTTGGCCCGAAGAAGCCGATGGCGAAGGTGCTACACTCGCTCTCATAGATGCTACATTGGACAATACCGCCCCTGCAAGCTGGGCAGCCTCTCCGCGATCAGGTACGCCCGGAGTCGCTAATACACTTTGTGTACAGCCTGACATCCATGCCTTTTTACAAGGACCATATCTTCCGGCTGCCGACAAGATGAATACCGCACTCAATGCCATACATAAGGTATTGCCCGGACAGATACCCGCTAATCCTAATATTGCACCTACACCCGCTGTACAACCCTATGGAGTGGCACCATGGAACTACATGGGAACAGAAGGTACAGGTTGGGGAAATGGAAACTATGATGATGATATAGTAGATTGGGTATTGGTATCTTACCGAACCGGTACAGGCAGAAATACAGAAGTTGCCCGAACCGCAGCACTGATGCTCGAAGACGGAGCAATTCAAATGGTGGACAGATGCGCCTTAAATACTGACATGGGCAATTCCCTATACATTGTGGTAGAACACCGCAACCATGCAGGTATCATGTCACCCACAGCCTTACCCGTTGTTGGTGGAGTCATTGCACACGATTTCAGAATAGCTGATAGTTATGTTGGTCCTGACCCCAATAATCCTATCGGTGCAGGGCAGATATTGTTAGCTACGGGCAAGTATGCCATGTATGCAGGCGACGGTGACCAAATAAATGATGTATTCAGTTACGACATCACCGGAGTGGACAAAACCATCTGGACGATACAAAACGGAGAATTTTCACAATATTTACCCTCCGACTATGATATGGACGGTGATGTAAATGGTAATGATAAAATTATCTGGGCACCTAATAATGGTATATCTTCCAGAGTACCTAGATAATTGAAAAAATGAAATGTAAAATGTAAAATAATAAATGTAAAAGGGGCGATAGTACGTATTTTATTTATTTTTAAAATAATTATATTTTTATATTATTGAAAATAAAGTATTTATCAAATAAAATTCACGTTATACCCTTTTACATTTTATGTTTTACATTTTACATTAAAAAAACTAAGATGTCAGCTATTGGTATCTTTTAAATGACATCACCAATCACCGGAAATCACCCAAATAAAATTCCCTTCCAATGCCTGTCTTCCAATGTTGAAGTGGCAAAGTTTAGCCTTTCCCGTCCAAATTTGTAATATACTCAATACTAGGAATCAGACCACTAATCGTAGCACTGAAATATAATTGTTTTGCTCATATATTAAGCGGTGAAAAATGTAAAATCCCGTCATTCGTCGGGACAAGTTGTAAAACATAAAATGTAAAATGTAAAAGTGTCGATAGGACATGAAGTTATTTATTTTTAAATTGTTATATATTTAAAATTTTGAAAATCAAATTATTGTTAAAAAACATTCACGTTATACGGGTGCGATTCGTTTTTGTACCCATACTCATTTTAAATTAACTTGACGATAGTATATTTTAAAAACAATAATGTATTTGTGTTTAGGATGGAATATTTTTTCCGAATTTGGGCTAAAACTCGTCAGACATTTTCAAAATCTACCGATGAACTCATATTTTCCGACAAAGTTTAAATGTCAGACGAGTTTTAGCCCAAATTC
>CALIZI010000467.1 GCA_938028705.1 uncultured Saprospiraceae bacterium
TGGCTTATCTGTCAAAGAACTAGATTCTTTTCTTTGGGTAAACGTATGTATGTTGTTTATTATCATTCTCAAAGGTACATACTATACCCTTTGAGAGGAATCTTTTTTGAATGTCAACTACATGGATGAACTTGTC
Organism: uncultured Saprospiraceae bacterium; assembly: GCA_938028705.1. Classification (GTDB taxonomy): domain Bacteria; phylum Bacteroidota; class Bacteroidia; order Chitinophagales; family Saprospiraceae; genus JAHDEO01. Next base: position 137 of record CALIZI010000467.1, read on the forward strand.
AAAATGGGTGTCCGAATACTCAAATACCCGCTTTTAACAAAAGAATTCGCCTTGCAACTCGCGTATAATCACTTGCCCTATTTTTGTCGAACACTACCTTTTTTCCGAATTTGGGCTAAAACTCGTCAGACATTTAAACTTGTCGAAAAATATGACATCATCGGTGAATTTTAAAAATGTCAGACGAGTTTTAGGTCAAATTCAGACCGAAGCACCTATTTATAGTAAACAAAAATCTAATTTAACATTGTCAAGCTAAAACTCGTCAGACATTTAAACTTGTCGAAAAATATGAGATCATCGGTAGATTTTGAAAATGTCAGACGAGTTTTAACCCAAATTCAAGAGCAAAATGTCAAATATATTAAATAAAAATCGAACATGACATTGTCAAGAATTTGTTTTTTTAGGAATTTTTCACTTGAATTAATTACCTTTTTTCAAAACCAATAATATTTTTTTTCGTACAAAGCCAAAACAGATATTAAGTTTGCACATTATACCCTACCTTATACAGCCGTATTATCAAACAATAATTTGGATGAAACACATTTTGTGAAAACATGATTATGGAAAGTTAATAAAATCTTAAAAAAGACTTTATTTAGATTCTTTCTAAATACAATTCAATAGTGTTTTACGATTGTAAAAAATACTTATGAATTGTACTTTTGCATCGAATTAAGCGAGTTACTATCTCGTTACGTGATATAAAGACAACTAAAATGATATACAGACGATTGAATATCAAATACTTAACAACCTTAGTGTTGTTGTTTTGTTCCCTTCTTTCCTTCGCTGCACCAAATCCGAATAATGGTAAAACACTATTCAAGACCAAATGCGCGACCTGCCACAATGGAAATATGAAGGCAGACATGACCGGTCCGGCACTTGGTGGTGTGGAAGAACGTTGGGAGGGCAAAGAAGAATTATTATATAATTGGATTCGCAATTCGCAGCAAGTCATCACTTCCGGTGACCCTTATGCCGTCAAGCTCTTCAACGACTGGAATAAGTCTGTCATGCAAGCCTTCCCCGAACTCACCAATGAAAATATTGATGACATCCTTCTATATGTCAATAATATGTACGATAGTGGTTGTGCCGAACCGCCTTGTGAACCAATTGGTGGTCCAGATGATCCGGAAGAAGAAGAATCCGGCTTCAACTGGCTCTACGCTATCCTCTTTGGTATTTTGGCTTTACTCGCACTTGCCCTTGTCCGTATCACGTCCAACCTCAATCACCTGGCAGATGTAAAAGCCGGACGAGGCGCAGCCCGTCGCACCTTATTAGATATACTGACCAGCAAAGGCATTGTTACCTTTGTTATTTTTGCTGCGGTAGTCATCGGTGGCTTCACGACTGTCAATAATGCGATTAACTTTGGTCGCCAACAAGACTACGCACCGATACAACCTATCAAATTCTCTCACGAAACACACGCAGGTATCAACAAAATTGATTGTCAATACTGCCACGACGGAGCAAGACGAAGCAAGCACGCTGTCATTCCTGCCGTCAATACTTGTATGAATTGCCACAAAGCCCTCAATAACGGTTCGCAGTACGGCAAAACAGAAATTTCAAAAATATACGCAGCATCCGGCTTCGACCCTGTCGGCAATAAATACTACGACGACTACGCCAACATGAACAAAGACACCCTCATTGAAAACATGAGAAATTGGTTGGCATTAGAATTTAAGAAAGACGAGAAGCTCAAAGAAAAAGACTACATGGGCAAAGTCAATGAGCAATTGGACGAAATCGCACCATATATACAAGCACCAATGGAATGGGTACGCATCCACAATTTACCCGACCACGTTTATTTCAATCACGCCCAACACGTAGTCGCGGGTGGTGTCGAATGTCAGACTTGTCATGGTGCAGTAGAAGAAATGGAAACGATGAAACAGTACGCGCCACTTTCTATGGGTTGGTGTGTCAACTGCCACCGCGAAACCGAAGTTCAGTTTGCCGACAATCCATACTACGATACATACACCAAATACCACGATGACCTCAAAGCCGGAACTATGGACAAAATTACCGTAGAAGACATCGGCGGTCTCGAATGTCAGAAATGTCATTATTAAGTAGCGAGTGTACGAGTAGCGAGTAGCGAGATTGAAATAACGAAAACTTAGTCCACTCTACCTCTATTCGACCTTAGTGTACCTTAGTTCCTTAGTGGTTTAAAATATAAATACGACCGAAAAACAAAATTTAGTTCACTCCGCGCCTATTCGACCTTCATGTTCTTAGTGCGCTTAGTGGTTAAAAATTGCGAATAACATTTTTCGATGAAAAATAATAATAAAGTTTGGGCAAGCGTTGCTGAAATCAATAACGACGCTGAATTTAAAAAGACGCAAGAGCAAGAGTTTGTTGACAAGTCACTCATGGAAGGGCTTGCCGATGAAAAAGGCTTACAAAGCACCACTGCCAATCGTCGTGATTTTCTCAAATATCTTGGTTTTGGACTTGGTGCGGCTACCGTAGCGGCGAGTTGTGAGATACCTGTCAAAAAGGCGATACCTTATACAGTCAAGCCTGATGCGATAGTTCCCGGAGTAGCGACTTACTACGCGAGTTCTATAGTCAAAGGCGGTGATTACTGTCCGGTCTTGGTCAAAACCCGCGAAGGTCGTCCTATCAAAATCGAAGGAAATGCGCTCTCAAGCATGACCGAAGGGGGAACGAGCGCACGCGCCCAAGCTACCGTATTAGAACTGTATGACATCAACCGAATCAAAACTCCTCGTGGCAAAGAAGCCATGACGTGGGCGGGTGTGGATGCAGCTATTACGAGTAAACTCAATCCTTCCTCCAACATTCGCATTATCAGCAACACGCTGATGAGTCCTTCTACGAAAGCAGCTATCGAAGCATTCAAATCAAAATATCCGAATACACAACACATTCAATACGATGCAGTTTCTTCCTCTGCCATGTTGGATGCCAATGAAGCGTCTTTTGGAAAACGTGTAATTCCAAGTTACGATTTTAGCAAAGCAAATGTGGTGGTGAGTTTTGATGCTGATTTTCTCGGCACTTGGATTTCGCCGATAGAATACGCAAAAGACTATGCAAAAAATCGTACGATTAATAAAATAGACGGAGCAACCATGTCGCGTCATTATCATTTTGAGAATGGTATGTCACTCACCGGTTCTAATGCAGACAATCGTGTATTGATTCGTCCGTCTGAACGTGGTGCAGCTATCGTGGCATTGGCAAATGCTTTGGAAATTTCCGGTGGTTCTACGAGTGGCTTGAATCCGAAAGCACAAAAAGCGATTACCCAAATTGCGAAAGAATTAAAAGCTAATTCAGGTGCTTCAATCGTGGTTTGTGGTTCAAATGATATGAACGAGCAAATCTTGATTAATAAGATCAATGAAACGCTCGGCAATTATGGCTCTACTATAGACCTTGCCAATTATTCTAATCAAAGACAAGGTGACGATAAAGCCATTTATAATTTTGTAAATGGAAATGATCGTGCTGATGCGGTCTTCATTCTTGGTGCAAATCCGGCATTCGATTTACCCTATGCCGATAAATTTGCCGCCAAATTAAAAGCTGCGCCTCTTAGCGTTTCTTTCAACGGAACAGAAGACGAAACGACCTCGCTTTGTCAGTACGCTTGTCCTGACCATCACATCCTCGAATCATGGGGCGATGTAGAACCAAAGGCAGGTCAATACTCCCTTATTCAACCGACCATTTCACCATTATTTGATACAAGAGCGGTAGGAGAGACCTTATTAAGATGGGCAGATAGTGATAAATTAGACACGACAGCCGAACAACCTTATTATGAGTTTTTAAAGAAACAATGGCAAGAAAATATTTTTGCTAAAAAAGGTGGATTTGCGCGTTTTGAAAATTTCTGGGATAGCGCATTGCACGATGGCGTAATAGAATTAGAACCCGAAGCGGGAGGCGGAAGTGTCTCTTTTGCGGGCGATATTGCTGCCGCTGCCTCAGCTTTAAATAAGCCGAAATCATCGGGCATTGAGATTAGCATACAAGAATCTATTGGCATAGGCGCAGGTCAATATGCGAATAATCCTTGGCTCTTAGAAATGGCTGACCCTGTTACGAGAATGGTTTGGGAAAATGTCGTTTGTGTACCTGTCAAATTCGACGGTATCAACAGATATATTGGTGGATATGAAGGCATCAAATTAGATACAGGTGACTTGGTCGATGTTACGATTAATGGCAAAGTAAGTCGCTTACCCGTTGTCCTTCAATTTGGTCAAATGCCAAATACAGCTACCGTCCAACTCGGTTGGGGACGCAGCAAAGCGGGTGCAGGTAGCGAGTACGGAGCTAATCTTTTCCCAAGTCTTGGTGTAGCCAAAAGTGGGAATACACAATATTATAGTAAGACTGCCGATATTTCGGCATCAATGGGGCGTGATAAAAACTTTGCTTGTGTGCAGTTGCACCATACTATGGGACTCAAAGGACCGGGCGAAGAAGAGAATGGTGAAATCATCAATGTAGATGAAAAAGTATTGGGTTATAAAGGTTTTCAAGGTTCATTGACCGAGCGTTCTGTCATCAACCAAACCAACCTTTCTGACCTCAAAGCCTTCATCGGTGATGACCCGCAGGACGGTAAAGTAAAAACAAAAGGATTGTTGTATAAGCGCAACTACTTTGAGCATCTCAACGAACAAACGCTTTATCCTTACAAAGAATATAAAGAAGAATTTTACGATCAAGGACATCATTGGGGCATGTCGATTGACCTCAATGCCTGTACAGGATGTGGCGCATGTACGATAGCTTGTATGGCGGAAAATAACGTTCCGGTGGTTGGTAGAAAAGAAGTACGTCGTGTACACGAAATGGCATGGATTCGCATTGACCGTTACTACTTTGGTGAGGCGGACAATCCGAATACCGTCTATCAGCCGATGATGTGTCAGCACTGCGATAATGCGCCTTGCGAAAACGTTTGTCCGGTGGCTGCCACCAACCACAGTGCAGAAGGTCTCAACCAAATGACCTACAATCGCTGTATCGGTACACGCTATTGCGCCAATAACTGCCCCTACAAAGTACGTCGTTTCAACTGGCTCGATTACAACCAAGCGGATTTGTTTGGTTATAATGAAAGCAAGTTGGATTCAGACAAAGGCGGTAGCACCATGTACATGGCAGACGACCTCACACGCATGGTCTTGAATCCTGATGTGACGGTACGCACAAGAGGAGTCATTGAAAAATGCAGCTTCTGCGTACAGCGCATCCAAGAAGCCAAACTGACTGCCAAAACGGAACTTCGCCAACTCAAAGACGGTGATGTAAAAGTCGCTTGTCAGTCCGCTTGTCCTACGGGAGCTATCGTATTTGGTGATACCAATGATAAAGAAAGCGCAGTTGCCAAAGGTTGGGAAAACAAACGTAACTACTTCGTCTTAGAAGAAGTCAATACCCGTTCATCAGTTGGTTATTTGACCAAAGTGACGAATAAGAACGAACAGCTTGAAGCGTAATGAAATGTAAAATTTAAAATGTAAAATAATAAATGTAAAAGGACTTCGCGCGATTCCTTTTCACGTTATACACTTTTACATTTTAAATTTATTATTTTACATTTTACATTTCATTTATATAAAAAAGAATTTTTTATTAAATATAAATATTAGTATGCATCATCCGGTCATATCGCCCGTCAGGGAACCGTTAGTGCAAGGTAGAAAAAGCTACCACCAAATTACGGAAGATATTTGCTCGCCAACGGAACGAGTACCAAGCCCTGCGTGGGTGATTGGTTTCTTGATTTCGGCGGCTACGGCAGTGTTTGGAATAGCTTGCTTTGTCATTACGGTGTGGGTAGGTATAGGTTCGTGGAATCTAAACAGAACCATCGGTTGGGGTTGGGATATTACCAACTTCGTCTGGTGGATTGGTATTGGTCATGCCGGTACATTGATTTCCGCTATCTTGCTTTTATTCCGACAAAAATGGCGGACAGGCGTAAACCGTGCCGCAGAAGCCATGACGATTTTCGCGGTGATTTGTGCGGGGATGTTCCCGATATTTCACATGGGGCGCGTCTGGTTGGTGATGTTCATTTTGCCTTATCCGAATACACGCGGACCGCTTTGGGTCAACTTCAACTCGCCGCTTCTTTGGGACGTTTTTGCGATTAGTACCTATTTTACGGTATCGCTCTTGTTCTGGTACACCGGACTTGTGCCTGATTTCGCTACGGTACGCGACCGCGCAAAAGGCATTCGTAAAAAAGTATATTCTACCCTCGCTATGGGTTGGACGGGCGCAGCCAAACACTGGCAACGCCACGAGTCTTTGTCATTGGTTTTGGCAGGTCTCGCTACGCCGCTCGTACTTTCGGTACACACGATAGTAAGTTTCGATTTCGCCACTTCCGTTATTCCGGGTTGGCACACGACTATCTTCCCGCCTTACTTCGTGGCAGGAGCGATATTCTCAGGTTTCGCGATGGTATTGACACTGATGATAATTACGCGAAAAGTGCTTGGACTGGAAGAATACATTACCGTTGGTCACATCGAATCCATGAATAAGATTATCGTTTTGACGGGTTCAATCGTTGGTGTGGCATATTTGACGGAGTTATTTATCGCTTGGTATTCAGGATATATTTACGAGCAATTTGCATTTTATAATCGCGCACTCGGACCGTACTGGTGGTCGTATTTTGGTATGATGACTTGCAACGTGATTTCACCACAGTTTTTCTGGTCCAAAAAATTGCGTCGTAATATCGCCTTTACTTTCGTCCTGTCGATTTTTATCAACTTAGGAATGTGGTTTGAGCGTTTCGTGATTATCGTAACTTCACTACACCGCGATTACCTCCCGTCAAGTTGGAATATGTATAGCCCAACTTGGGTAGAGGTCGGTATTTTTGTCGGTACATTGGGTATTTTCTTTACGCTGTTTTTGATATTCGTAAGAGTAGCACCCGTAGTAGCGATTGCAGAAATCAAGCACGTCCTCAAATCTTCGGGCGACCAATATACAGGTACAGAAGCTGACCCGAAATACAAAGATTACTTTATCGAAAAACGTAATAAAGGCGTGGACGGTATCGAACACCACGATGAAGCGCACCATTAAAACGTAGTACAGTACAGGCGATTTTAATCGCCATGTGTGGTAAAATTTAATTTTACATGGCGATTAAAATCGCCTGTACGAGTCAATCCATAAGGTTGTCTGTACAAATTTTAAAAAAGAAGAAAGTAATTATTTGATTGTAAATATTTTTATATTTTTTTATTAAAAAAAATATAAATTATTAATTTTATTAATAAAAAAAATATTATAAAATCAAATTCAAACTTATATTAAAAATGAAAAAAGTCTTATTCGGTCTATACAATGACGACACAGAATTGATAGATGCCATTCATGGCGCAAAGGAGGCAGGCTTGGAGATTATGGATGTTTATACGCCCTTTCCTGTGCATGGTTTGGATGATGCGATGGGCTTATCCGAATCGCGTTTGCACCAAGCGGGATTTGTATTTGGTGCATTGGGCTTGCTGACGGCATTGGGTGTAATGAGTTGGGTATTTACACGCGATTGGCCTATTGTCTTTGGTGGTAAACCCTACTTTTCTTTTCCGGCATTTGTACCAATTACTTTTGAGTTGACGGTATTATTCTCGGCAGTAGGTATGGTGATTACCTTTTATGTGGTTTGTGGACTTGGACCTTCTGCGGAAGCGAAGGTGTTGCATGACCGCATTACAGATGATAAATTCTGTCTGGCATTCGATACCACAAATATGTCGCAGGGGGATGTTGAAAAATACGCTGCCTTTCTGAGTCGTTCAGGTGCGGCAGAAACACATACGAAAACTATTTAAAAAAAAGTTTGAAATGTAAAATGTAAAATAATAAATGTAAAATGTAAAAGTATCGATATGACGTGTAAGGTATTTATTTAAAAAAATTACATTTTAATTTATATTTAATAGAAAAAATATTCACGTCATACACTTTTACATTTATTATTTTACATTTTACATTTTACATTTCAAGGGTTTTTATATAATGAAAAATATATTATACATATTCGGATTGGTCTTACCTTTGGCAATATTGGTGTTCACAGGATGTAGTCAAGCCGGTGGAAATAAGACTGGACATGAGTACATGCCTGACATGGCACATCCGGTTGCTTATGAAGCTAATACGTATTCCTATTATTATTATAATCAATGGAGTACACCGGAGGAAAAACGGGCGATGTCCACACCGAGAGAACCGGTGAAAGGTACAATAGCGCGAGGTTATGCAGGTGGTGATGCAGCTATGAGCAAATTTGCGAATGAGCGCGTAGCGATTAAGCCAAATGGTGCTGTACCTTATTATTATGAAGATACGGACGAGGAGCGATTGAGAGCGGAAGCCGAACTGAAAAATCCTTTCCCGATTACAGAAACGGGCTTGGCAAAAGGTAAGGAATTATACGACATCAATTGTGCTATTTGTCATGGCGCAAAGGGTGAAGCCAACGGACATATTGTAGAGACGGGTGTATATCCGGCAGTGCCGACGAGCTACTTAGATGATGCCTTTATCAATGCAGGTGACGGACGCTATTATCACGCTATCATGCACGGTAAAAATATGATGGGCGCATATAAAGATAAATTGTCGTATGAAGAAAGATGGCAAGTGATTCACTACATTCGTTCATTGCAAGCCAAGTCGCAAGGGAATGAGTATCTCGCTACCAATGTTGCTCCGGCTCCAACTCCGGCAGAACCTGCGGTGCGTTCTATTGCAGATGTGATTGCTTCGGGGGCTGGTTCTATTGCTTTGGAAAATGTACAATTTAATAGCGGTTCTGCGAAATTGAAATCTTCCTCTTTTCCTGAATTGGATAATTTGGTAGAAATATTGACAGCGCAAGCGGATGTAAAATTAAGCATCAATGGACATACCGATAGCATGGGTAATCCTGACAATAATAAATCATTATCCCAAAAACGTGCAGAGGCGGTCATGAAATATTTGACTAAAAAAGGTATCATGGGAGACAGATTACAAGCGCAAGGTTTCGGTGCAGATTCGCCTGTTGCATCGAATGACACCAAAGAAGGCAGAGCGCAAAATCGCCGCACTGAAGTGGAGATTATTAAGTAGGTTATTGAGTTTATGAAGTTTATAAAGTTGATAGGGTGATAGGGTTTATAAAGTTTATTGAGTTTATAAAGTGATTGGTTTTCGCTGTGCGAAAAAAAATATTTGAAATAAAGAAAAATATGGGTATTAAACCTATAAGGTTTTTGAAAACCTTATAGGTTTGTTCCGAAGATATGTATGGGTAAAATGATGAATTGTATATAATCGAATGTTCATTCACTCATTTATAATTCAATCATTCACTCATTAAAAAATTATATAATAAAAAAATGGAACAACAGTTCACATTCACGGGTAGGCAAAGGACCTTATTTTTGGGGATGATGGCTCTTGGGGCGATTTGTCTTGCGATTACTTTTTTCACGGACGGTACGCCACACCATGCGCGGTTTTGGACGAACTTTTTGCACAATACTGTGTTATTTACAGGAGTGTCCTTTATTGGTTTGTACTGGTTGGCGGCACACACGATTGGTTATTCCGGTTGGCACATAGGATTCAAAAGGGTAGTTGAAGCGATGACTTTATTTTTGCCGATTGGCTTGCTTTTACTCGTCGTGATAGTCGCGGGGGTATGGGGCGGTTGGCACCACCTGTACCACTGGGCAGAACATGGCATCACCGACCCGACGGCAGCCAATTATGATAAACTCATTGCCGGAAAAGCGGGCTTGCTCAATCCGATGACTTATACCTTAGTGACGATACTCGTGCTATTGGCTTGGTCGTATATTGCTTATGCGATACGCCGTCATTCGGTAGCGGAAGACAATGGCGAAGTCGGTGATTTGAAATATTATAAAAGCATGAAAATGTGGGCAGCGATTTTGTTGCCGATTGGTGCATTTAGTAGTGCCTTTTGTATATGGTTGTGGATTATGTCGATTGATTCGCACTGGTACAGTACGATGTTTGCGTGGTACACTTCCGCGAGTTGGTTGGTATCTGCAATGTGTATTCTGACCTTGATTATTTTGTACTTGCGTACACAAGGCTACATGGGGCATTTGAATAAGCACCACATCCACGATTTGGGTAAATATATTTTCGCATTCAGTATCTTTTGGACTTATGTATGGTTCTCACAATTTATGTTGATTTGGTATGCGAATGTAGGTGAAGAAACGATTTATTTTAGAAATAGAATGTCGAATTTCCCGGTATTATTTTATGGTAATATTTTAATCAATTTCGTTTTACCATTTTTTGTATTAATGAGAAATTCGACGAAGTGGAAAGCGGGGTCATTAACCTTTGTAGCTGTTTTTGTCTTGTTCGGTCACTGGATTGATTTCTTTCAAATGATTAAGCCGGGCATCTGGCAAGCATTGAAAGAACATGGTTCACATGCAGCGCACAACGCAGGACATCATGGTACGGAAATCACTAACTTTATGATGGGTTTCCACTTTCCGGGCTTGCTTGAAGTCGGTACATTTTTAGGATTCTTGGGATTATTTCTGTATTTTGTATTTAGCCGTATGGCAAAGGCTTCACTTGTACCGGTCAATGATCCGTATTTGCCGGAGAGTTTGCATTATCATGGCTAATGTAGAGGCAGATAATTATCTGTCTTTGAATTATTTGAGTAGTTTAACCGTTATTTAATTTTAATTAAAAAACTAAAATTATGACAGTTACAAGAAATAAAAATAATGATATTGTGATTACCGTACCTGCGAATACGGATATTAAAAGTGTTGAACAGTCAATCAATTATTTGATTTATAAAGAGTTAGTAAAAGATAGTAAAGCCACGCAAGAAGATGCAGACGAGTTAGCAAGAGAAGTCAACAAGAAATGGTGGGAGGAAAACAAACATAGATTCCTCAAAGATGAAGATTATAGTTGATTCAAATATTGTATTTAGTGCTGTGCTAAACACTGAGAGCAAAATTGGCGATTTACTCTTTAATTCACCGAATATATTTGAATTCTGTTCAGTTCTTCACATGAAAACTGAAATAGAAAAACATAAAGAAAAAATTTGCCATTTAACAGGTTTTGATATAGAAAAAGTGGATGAAATATTAGAACGGATATTTCGTGAGATTGAGTTCTATAAGGAAGAAATAATACCCTTTGAAATTTGGAAAAGGTCAGCGAGATTAGTCAGAGATGTAGATATGGATGACATAGCTTTTGTTGCATTAACGGAGTATTTAGAAGCTAATTTGTGGACAGGCGACAAAAAATTAATGAAGGGATTAGAAACTAAAGGTTATACCAAATGTTATACGACAAACCAAATGTTTGACCTTAGAAATGAAGAACAAAATAAGTAGTTTTTACAAGATTAAAACTACGTTATTATAATATTTAAACTAAATAACTGATTAACCAATCAACTGATTAACTAACTCACTAATCAACTGATTAACTAATCAACAATTCTCTATCAATGGGAACATTTTTTATCATAGCGAGTCTAATACTAATTGCGGTCATATTGCTGCAAATCGGTAAAATTACCGAATTGGCGGGAGCATTGCGAGGTGAGGAAGATATGCAGATGCGCTCCAATACCTTCCATGCTCAGTTTGGAATGGTGTTTATGATTGGCTTTTTGGTCTTTGTGATTGTGTCCTTTATGTACTACAAAAATAGTATGTTGGGATACGGACCACACACTGCCGCTTCCGAGCATGGCGTGTGGATTGACAATACCTTTAATGTGACGATGGCAGTGACGGGTATCGTGTTTTTCATTACACATATCCTTTTGTTTTGGTATGCTTATAAATATCGTGAACGTACCGGACACGCTGCGACATTTTATCCGCACAACAACAAACTCGAAATGATTTGGATGGGCGTTCCGGCTATCGTGATGACCTTCCTTGTGATTGGTGGTTTGAGTGTATGGAATCGTACTATGGGCGATGTAGAAGAGGGTATGGTCGTGGGAGAGGACTACATTGAAGTAGAAGCTACGGGCTTACAATTTCAGTGGATATTACGTCATCCCGGCAATGACGGCAAACTCGGTTCGCGCTATTATAAAAATATTGACGGTGTAAATCCGCTTGGTCAAATCTGGTCAGACGAAAAAAATCTGGATGATATTCACCCAAGCGAATTGGTCTTGCCTGTGGGTGTGCCTGTACGTGTACGTATCATTGCCAATGATGTATTACACAATTTTTACTTGCCACATTTCAGAGTAAAAATGGATGCAGTACCCGGCTTACCGACCTATTTTGTATTTACACCAACCACCACAACAGACGAATATCGCCAACGCTTACGCGACTATCCCGAATGGCAACAACCCATTCCTGATGATGAGCAAGGCAGACAACGTTGGGAAGCCTTTGAGTACGAATTGGCTTGTGCCGAACTTTGCGGTAAAGGGCATTTTAGTATGAAACGTATTGTGAAGATTGTGACACCGGAAGAATATTCAGAGTGGTTGGCAGAGCAAAAATCTTATTACTCCACCAATATCAAAGGAACAGAAGCGGACACCAACGAAAAAGAAGGCGTATTATCATTAGAAATGCCGACTGAAATAGAGAAAGAAGAAGTAGAGGTAAAAGATAAAGAACTGTCCAAGTCTATTTAATGCGATAATGATATAATGCGACAATGCGATAATGTCATTGAAGCATTACATCATTATCACATTGAAGCATTTATTTGACAATCATATTTTTGATTTATATAAAATAACTTCTATATGGCAAGTATAGATATAATAAGAGAAGAAGACCTGCAACATGGTCATGACGATCATCATGATGACCACCACGACGATCATCATGGAGGGGATAAGTACCAATCGGGATTTATCAGTACCTACATTTTTAGTACCGACCACAAAACGATTGCCAAACAATTCTTAATTACGGGAATGTTTTGGGCGATTATCGGTGCTTTGATGTCATTGGTATTTCGTTTACAATTGGGTTTTCCAGAGGAGAACATGCTTTGGTTGAAGCCGCTTTTGGGCAAATGGATTACAGTAGCGGATGGTGTCGGTACGCTTTCACCGGATTTTTACTACGCACTTGTTACCATGCACGGTACGATACTCGTATTCTTTGTATTGACGGCAGGATTGAGTGGTACATTCTCTAACTTACTGATTCCATTGCAGATAGGCGCGAGAGATATGGCTTCGGGCTTCCTCAATATGCTATCGTATTGGTTCTTTTTCTTGGCAGGTGCGATTATGTTTGCCTCGCTGTTCCTAAGTACAGGACCATTCGCAGGTGGTTGGACAGCCTATCCGCCATTGAGTGCATTACCGCAAGCTATGGACGGTTCGGGTGCAGGTATGACCCTTTGGGGAGTCAGCCTTGTATTCTTTGTTGTCTCGGTATTGCTTGGTGGTATGAACTACATTACTACGGTTCTCAATCTACGTACCAAAGGAATGACCATGTGGCGTTTGCCACTCACGATTTGGGCATTTTTGGTCACAGCGATACTCGGACTCCTTTCATTTCCGGTACTCGTTTCGGCAATTTTCTTATTGATATTTGACCGTAGTTTGGGTACGAGTTTCTTCTTGAGCGAAATCTTCATTCAAGGTCAGGCACTCGAAAACGTAGGTGGTAGTCCGATATTATACCAGCACTTATTTTGGTTCCTCGGACACCCGGAAGTATATATCATTATTGTACCTGCCTTTGGTATTGTTTCTGAAGTCATGTCGGTACACGCACGTAAACCGATTTTCGGTTACAAAGCGATGGTACTCTCTATACTTGCGATTGCCATACTTGCATTTATCGTATGGGCGCACCACATGTTTATGTCGGGTGTCAATCCGTTTATTGCTAATATATTCGTTCTCTTTACGCTTATCATTGCCGTACCTTCGGCGGTGAAAGTCTTTAACTGGATAGCCACACTCTGGGGTGGAAATATACGGTTCAATACTGCGATGCTCTTTTCCATTGGCTTCGTTTCGCTCTTTATTTCAGGTGGTTTGACAGGTATCTTCTTAGGCAACTCTGCGATAGATATTCAATTGCACGATACGTATTTCGTTGTTGCCCACTTCCATATAGTCATGGGTATCGCGGCATTCTTCGGGATGTTTGCCGGAGTGTATCATTGGTTCCCGCGTATGTTCGGGCGATTTATGAACGAAACACTCGGCAAAATCCACTTCTGGGGAACGATGATTGGAGCGTATGCTATTTTCTGGCCCATGCACTATCTCGGCATGGCGGGTGTACCGCGTCGTTATTACCAATTCGGTAACTTCGATGCCTTCGCACACTTTACAGCCATGAACCAATTTATCACCGTAGCGGCAATTATTGTTTTTGCCTTACAAATGGTCATGGTGATTAATTTCTTTTATAGCATCTTCAAAGGTAAAGAGCAAAAAGAACTCAATCCTTACGATGCCAATACACTCGAATGGACTGCACCTATCAATACCGGACACGGAAATTGGCCCGGTGCTATCCCACACGTACACCGTTGGGCTTATGATTACTCGAAAGGTGGTAGAAATATTCCGCAAACCGAGCCACTCGCTGACGGTGAGCAAGATATGGGGAATGACCACCATTAAAACGGTGAACGAGATAACCGTACTGACGACTTTAGCCGTCAAGTGATAGAGCGTTTTAAATGTAAAATTCAAAATGTAAAAGTGTCGATAGGACATGAACAGTACAGGCGATTTCAATCGCCATTATGTAGCATTTAAATTTTTACGTGGCGATTGAAATCGCCTGTACATTTTAACTCCGTTTACTAAACTTTCCTAGTTTAGTAAACGTAAGCGAAGTACAAACATTAGTTTGCTTGAAAGGTCAGTGCATTATGTACGTTTACCAAACTCTTTGAAGTTTAGTAAACGGGATTTCTAAGTATTATTTTTATTTTAAAATAAAATTTAAAAAATAAAATAATTATAAATATTTGTAATGTGATTTTTTTATTTTAAAAATATTTTAATAAAATTATTAATATATAAAAAAAGTTAAATGTAGAAGGGTTTGTAGTACGCGATTTTTTATTGTATAAATACAAAAAATGCAAGAAAAAAGGCAGTCAAAATATATCAATCCATATACGGATTTTGGTTTCAAGAAGCTCTTCGGTGAAGAGGCAAATAAAGATTTGCTTACAGACTTTCTAAACCAATTGCTGCCCGAACATCATAAAATCGCTGAATTACAATTTGATAATCCCGGTGTTTTGTCCGGTAACAACACCGAGCGAAAAGCATTTTTTGATATTTTTTGTACTTCCGTTACAGGCGAAAGGTTTGTGGTGGAAATGCAGAAAGAGAAGTTTAAAAATTTCAAAAATAGGGCTTTGTATTACACGACTTATCCCATAAAAGAACAGGCTATGCGTGGGCAGTGGGCCTTTAAATTGAGTGCCATTTATTTCATTGCTATTTTAGATTTTTTCTATGATGAAGATAAAGAAAAAGCAAAACTGAGACGGGATGTGATGCTCAAAGATCAAGATTGCGAGCCGTTCAGTGATAAATTGCATTTTAAGTTCATACAAATGCCTGCATTTACGAAAGAGGAACACGAACTCGAAACGCAGTTTGACAAGTGGTTGTATTTTCTTAAAAAATTGCCTGATTTTAATGAAATTCCACGCATCCTCAATGAGCCGATATTCCAAAAAGCCTTCAAAACTGCCGAGTTAGCTAATATGACTCCCGAAGAACGCAAAGCCTACGAAATCAGTGAGATGAATTATGCGGAGGTACGCGGTGTAGTGGATACTGCCATAGAACAAGGGATAGAGCAGGGTATAGAAAAAGGCATAGAGCAAGGTAAAGTTGTAATGATAATAGCTCTGCACGAAGATGGACATTCCGACGAGTATATTGCTAAAATTGCTCAAATGCCCATAGAAAAGGTACGTGAAATTATTGAAAACTATAAAAGTGTCGATAGGACATGAAGTACAAATGTATTTTTTTTATTATTTTAAAAAATATTTTAATAAAATTATTAATACATAAAAAAAACTTGCGTATTACACTTTTAAATTTTACATTAAAAAAAACATTAAATGTATTAAATATTTGTAATTTGAAAATAATTGTATTGCGAATGTTTTTTATAAAAAAATATTTTAATAAAATTATCAATATATAAAAAACACCTGCGTACTACTCCCACTAGCTATCGGGATTACATTTTACATTTATTATTTCACATTTTACATTAAAAAAAGATTTTGTCAGCAAATACAGCATCAGTAAATACGGGTAGTTTTTTCGGACAAAAGGTTCGGGATTACGCTTTGTTATTCAAATTTCGCTTATCACTCACTGTGGTTTTTTCTGCGGCGATGGGCTTTTTGTTGGCAATGTCGGGTACGATAGATTGGGCTGGATTGGGGGTCTTGTGTTTGGCGGGTTTCTTACTTGCCGGAGCGTCAAATGCCTTAAATCAGGTCTTGGAAAAAGATTACGACAAGCTGATGAATCGCACTGCCAATCGCCCCGTAGCGACAGGCAGAATGAGCGTTTCGGAAGCCGTAATGGTGGCGGGATTGGCAAGCACAGTGGCGTTGGTGATGTTTGCGATAGTGTTCAATCCACTGACGGCTTTTTTGGGTTCTTTGTCATTGATTAGTTACGCCTTCATCTATACGCCCATGAAACGGGTGTCGCCCGTAGCGGTGTGGATAGGTGCATTCCCGGGTGCATTGCCTCCGGTCATTGGTTGGGTAGCGGTGACGGGAACATTTGGTGTAGAAGCGTTGATATTATTTGCGATACAATTCATCTGGCAGTTACCACATTTCTGGGCAATCGGATGGGTTGGTCACGACGATTATATGAGAGGCGGCTTCAAATTACTGCCTTCCAACGGAGGACGAGATAAAAGCACTGCCTTGCAATGCTTGGCGTATTCGCTTTTACTGATTCCGGTAACGCTACTGCCTTATGGCATAGGATTGACAGGTTGGGTATCGGCGATAGGCTTAGTGATTTTGGGCATCGGCTTTGCGGCAGCGAATTTTAATTTGTATCAAAAACGCGATAAAAAAGCGGCACTCGGAGTAATGTTTGCTTCGTTTTTATATTTGCCATTGGCTTTATTGCTCATGGTCATTGATAAATTGTAACACTCTGAACTTGTACAGGCGATTTCAATCGCCATGTGTACATAGCTTCAAGTTCATTATAAATGAAATTGTTATAAATTTATATCCAACATGGCGATTGAAATCGCCTGTACAACGATATATGTCATACACACTCGATAGAAATTACGAAGAACGCATGCAGCGTTTTCGCTCTCAACGCTTCGGCATGTACCTCGCTATGGCGGGTATTATCATGTTGTTTGCGGCATTGACGAGTGCGTATATTGTGCGTCGGTCTGCGGGGAATTGGTTGGAGTTTACTTTGCCGTCGATATTCTATTGGAATACCTTGGTGATAGTGGCGAGTAGCGTGACCTTGCATATTTCGTGGACATCATTTAAACGTGGTGTACAAGGTGCGTATCGCTTTTTTTTGATAGCGACTTTTGTATTGGGGATACTTTTCGTAGTACTGCAATACATGGGTTGGCAACAGATGACGGCAGAGGGTTTGTACTTGCAAGTTAATCCTTCGGCATCATTTATTTACGTCATTAGTGGCGTACATGCAGCGCACATCATCGGTGGAGTAGGGGCTTTGGTGGTAGCGATGGCGCACGCGATAAAATTGAAATTTAAAGTGACGGAAATTCGTAAACATCGTTTTGAATTAATCGTCATATACTGGCATTTTGTTGACCTGTTGTGGTTGTATTTGTTGGTATTCTTTGTAATGATATAGAAATTGAACCACTAAGGACACGAAGTACACGAAAAGCGTATAGACGAAAAAGAACACAAAGATTTATAAAGAAAATATCTACATAAATCTTGGTTTACTTTCACGTTAATTCGACTTTTGTGACCTTAGTGCGCTTAGTGGTTAAAATAAAATAAAGTTTAGAAAATGGCTTCTCAAACAGCAGAACATCAGGATACGGATTTGTGGGAAGGCGGGAAATCGCCTTTCGGTTCGAGTTATGGTAAACTGATGATGTGGTATTTTTTGTTGTCCGATGCGTTTACATTCGCCGGATTTTTGATTGCTTACGGAGCATTGCGCTTTAGCGTGCCTTCTTGGCCCCTGCCCGATTTTGTATTCAGCTTATTTCCTTTTACAGGAGATACGGTATTGCCCTTGATATTTGTGACCGTTATGACTTTCGTATTGTTGTTTAGCTCATATACGATGGTGCGTGCAGTGCAGGAAGGGCATCGGGAAAATAAGGATGGTGTAGTGTTTTGGATGTTTTTGACGGTACTTGGTGGTGCAGCGTTTTTGGGCTGTCAGGCTTGGGAGTGGAACACTTTAATCAATAAAGAGAATGTATCACTCACACAAAATCCATTCGGACGACATACCGTAAAAGGAACGTATATCGACCCTTCTTATAAGGAAAAATATGGTCATGGACACGATGACCACAGCGGTGGCGGTGGACACGACGGGCATAGTATGAATTTTCATCAGGACAATAATACAAGTTATGCTTTATTGACCGGTGGTGGCGGAGACAGCAAAGAATTCAAACCCGGTGATTCTTACCTCTTGCACAAAGTGGATAAAAAAGATGCACAAGGGCATGTGATATTGGATAAAAATGGTCAACCTGTCAAGGAGTGGTATCAGCGAAGATATACGTATAAAGACCCGATTACGGGTGAACAGAAAGAAGGTAAGGAAGAATTAGGTCCAAAAGCCTTTGGTGCTTTGTTCTTTTTCATTACCGGATTTCATGGTTTTCACGTCTTTTCGGGTGTTGTTTTTCTGATTATCATTCTACTCAATGTGATGAGTGGTTTGTACGAAAAACGCAAAAACGGCTACGAAATGGTCGAAAAAATCGGACTCTACTGGCACTTTGTCGATCTGGTTTGGGTCTTTGTTTTCTTGGTATTTTATCTGTTGTAAGTTTAAGAATAACTTTAACTTGAAAATTTTAATTAAATAAAAGATGAATATGTATTTTGAATAGTATTAATTTGCAAATATTTGTATTATTCAAAATTCAAAATTCATTCATTCAAAATTAGATATGAGTTCATTATCTTACGAAGCGTCCAAATCTATCGCGCTGAAAACGATATTAATATTAGCAGCAGTTACGGTATTGGAGGTGTTGATTGCCTTAGTAGGTAAAGGCTATATTGGTGGAATGGATTTTACGCATACCTTTATTGGTGCAGCAATTATCGGTTTGGCAATGATTGCCTTGAGTGCCTACAAAGCCATTACAATTATCTTTGAATTTATGCACATGAAGTATGAAATCAAAGGCTTGGCAATGAGTGTATTGCTCCCGACTTTGCTCTTGGTTTGGGCGATTATTGCTTTTTTGTATGAAGGAAATTGGTGGTTGGATTTGAGAGATAGGATACAACAAAAAAATAGATCGGAAATAAATTTTGAAAATAAAAATAATTTGTTTAGCTTTGACGCTGATGCATGTTTTAAAGAGGACACCTATATCCTCTGATATCCAAAAGTATTAGGTAATGGCGGTCATTGAAAAGTGACCGCTATTTTTTTGCGCTGCAACAAAAAGCTCGTTATAGATTCATCTGTAACGAGCTTTTTGGCTTATAGAGTGTACTTTATTTGAAAAAGGCAATCTGGTAGTCCTACACATATAATGCTATTGAACCACTAAGCCCATGAAGAACACAAAGGTCGAATAGACGCAGAGTTCACAAAGTATTTCTAAGTGATTAATAATGAATTTCTTACACTATCTTAGTTTTCTTACTTCGTCTATTCGACCTCAGTGTTCTGCGTGTCCTTTGTGGTTTTAGGATTACATTTGTAGCACTACCGGCAATCTACTGTACATGAGAAAAATTATTTTTTGCAATATGAACTAAAATCTGGCGCATACTCGCCTTGCATTTCCAAAATGCAAGGCGAGTTTTCGGGCTAAAATTAAGGCGTATATTATGATTTTAACCCAAGTTGAATTGTAGTCCCCAAGTTTTTTATGAGGTATAGTTGTCAGACGAATTCTTTTTTTTGAAAACGAAGATCTTATCAAATATCGGTGCATTATAAAACAACATTCGTCTGACAACTCTCTCCGCTCTGATTTTTGGGAATTACATATTCAACTTGGGATAAAAGATTGGTAGTGCTGCACATGTAATGCTATTGAACCACTAAGCCCACGAAGAACACGAAAATCGAATAAACGCAGAGTTCACAAAGTGTTTCTAAGTATTTAATCATGAATTTCTTACGCTCACTTAGTTTTCTTACTTCGTA
>CALIZI010000468.1 GCA_938028705.1 uncultured Saprospiraceae bacterium
TACGAAGTAAGAAAACTAAGTGAGCGTAAGAAATTCATGATTAAATACTTAGAAACACTTTGTGAACTCTGCGTTTATTCGATTTTCGTGTTCTTCGTGGGCTTAGTGGTTCAATAGCATTACATGTGCAGCACTACCAAACATTTTAATTATTATATTCGAACTATTCCAGAATGTTTACTCAAAAATTTATTTTAATTATGAAAAAAATCAAATTTTTACTCTTTTCTTTTCTTGCGTTCAGTTTGGTTCTTTTGACTGGTGCGGAAGTCATGGCACAAGGGAATCATAGTGACAAACGTCAGCAAGATTTCAAGACAATCGAAGCTAACCAGAATTTGACCCCGCAGGTCGTCAATCAAGATCATACTGCACAGTTGGCAGCTGCTAAGGCAACATTACAAGAACGTGCAGCCAACAGAGGTGATAAAGATGTCAGACCCGACCAAAGGGTGCTTCCCGGCAATGGTCCCGGTTTGGTAGTTACCGATAATGGTAATGGTTCCGGTATGTCTGCCAAAATGAAAGCAAAAAAAGGAATTGGCAAACAAGGTGAACTTAAAATTAACAAACCTGCCAAAGTGCAGTTGAAGACACCACAGCTTAAGCCGGAAGATGCAGCGCAAAAGCGTCAGGCGAGAGCACTTGAGCGTAGAAAAAAATTAAGAAAACAGTAAAATTAACCAATTATGAAAGTCAATAAATATTTTACAGACAAAAATCAAAGTAATCTGAAATCAAGATTACGCTCCTATGGTACTATGGCTGCCGCATTTATGGTAGCCGGAGGAGCACATGCACAATGCGGTACGGCAGATGCTGGCAATCCTGTACTTGGTGTTGATATAGACGGTGACGGTGTTACTGATGTGAATATCAATTTTAATGCAGGAGTTCCGGCGAGTACAACTAATGTATCTTCCGTACCTATAGCTGCCAGTACCAACCTTTTGAGTACTCAAATTGGTACGGTTGCCGCTTCCTTATATGTAGGGACTAACTTTTCCTACTACGGTTGTCAGCCTGCTTCTATACCTGCGTTTTATGGTTATGGTTTTTACGGTGGTGCGTTTTTTCAAGGCGATCCGGCTTGGGGTTCATTCACTACGGTAGTGGATACGGCTCCTATTAATTATCAAATCAATGCTGTCGGAGTATTCCAATATTACTTCACCCTTGCTTCCGGTGTGGTCAATTATGCTTCTGCAAGCGGAGCGGGTAGTAATCAAATTGTTGGTTTGAGTGCTGCGGGTTCTTCTGTATGTCAGGTAATTGATTTGGTTCCGGGTGTTTCAGGTCCGGACAACGTTTCCCTTGGTAGTGCCGGCAACTCATACTTCTACTATTTCAGCGTACTCGCTGCAAATAGTGTTCAGTATCTTGTTCCAGCGGCTACGGCAAGTATTCCGGCTCCAACGGCTACCTGCTTTACAAATACCTATTCTATTTTTGGTGTTTATCTTCCGCCTTTACCTATTCCGATAACTTCGGCTGTGGCTTCCAGTTCAGCTGTCTTTCCTGGTCCTTTCGCCATAGCGTCAGCGGTCACTTCAACTAATAATGTAGTTTTCCAAAATACCAATCCGACGACCTATCTTGCAGTGCAGTTTGTTTCGGGTGGAGAGACGCATAATGGTTGGATAGAAATAAGTATCGATCCGGCTACCAGTGAGATTACTTGTGTAGGTTCCGGTTATCAGCAATGTTCACTTGAAACTGCTACCGCTGTCGCCGTGCCTGTGGGCGGTTGTATCAGTACAGGTGAAGAGACCAATGCAAGTGCTATATGTGAAGCTGATATTCCGACGGTAGGAGAATGGGGCTTAATCATCCTTGGTTTGATGATGTCTATTACAGCCATCGTCGGTATCCGTCAACGTAGAAAAGAAAGCGAAGAAGTCTATAGTTGAGTCTTATGATTCAATCAAAGATTTTTTATGTGTTTAAATAATTTTTACTATTTTTACAGGAGTTTCGACAAAGTCGGAACTCCTTTTTTATTAAGAAATTCCAAAAAACAAATTCTAATTTGTATGTTTTTGTTGGAATTTGGAATTTGTTTTTTGGAATTTTTCAAGTTACTTCGTAACTTGAATTCAACTAAATGTTGACCTTTCAAAATTATTTGCATTATGAGCGACAACAAGAAAAAGGAAGAAATAACGAGCTTCCAAATTTTAGGTTTAAATTTTCCGCTGGACAAAACAGCACTTATCAACCTTACCCTCAAAGTTTGGTTGGTGATGGCAACCGTACTCATTCTGAGTATTTTATTTCTTGGTTACGAAATGACTAATGCCGACCTTCCAATGGGGTCTATTGCAGGCATATTGGTGGCTTATTTGATATATATTCTAAAGGAATAATTTAAGTGTCAGGTCATTTCTTCCACAGTTGCAAAAAAATTATAAAGGGAGTTGTGAACTTCACAACTCCCTTATTTATTTGGAATTAGCCTTTAAAATTGGTTAATCGTTTGAACGGTTAATTAGGACGAATTAATTTTACAAATATTTTTATATTACTTAATTTTCATATTTTAATTTAAAATTATTTATAAAAAACTTATTAATATTTTTTTTTAATAAAATTAAATTAATTTTTAAATTTATAATTATTTCAAAATCAACATTTTAATAATATTAAAATAATTACAACAAAAATTTCAGATATAAAAATCAATGAATGTCTGATTAAACATTTAACTAAAATACTATTTAACCTTCACAAATCTTTTCGGTGTAGAACGTCGGTTGTTTCCCTCTATCAGGATAAAATACGACCCGTCAGGCAGTCCACCGGAATCAATTTCCACCAAATTAGCTCCCGAATTGGCGTTTACAGGAACAAGCATTTGCTGTTTGCCATACAAATCCATAACGACAACTTTGGCATTATAATCTGCATCACTATCAAAGCGAATATTAATCGTTCCGTTACCGGGATTTGGGAAAATTTCTGCAATATCTATGGTTGCTGCGGCAGGGCTTATTCGTAAGTTATCGTTATTCAAGCCCGGACAACTTGTCAAACAAACACCATTCAAAGAAAGATACTCTCCTGTTGAGTTATATACATGTAAGCCATATCCTGCACCAAGTATATGCCAAAAATCCAATTCATATACACCGGCTGAAGTTTCTGTAAATGCGACTGTTCCGCCCATAGCCGCACCCGAAGCATCGTAAAGACCAATAGAATATGAGAAGTCAACCGTCCAAGTATCTCCGGCGGCACCAAGGATACCTACATTTTCTGCAAAAAGCTCATTGCCGTTGGCTTCAAAATTACCTGTACAATCACAAGGATTTGAAGCAGCTATCACGGGTTCGATGGAGCCACATGCCGGAGGTGGAATATATATCGTATTATTGCATGAAGGGTTCGCAGCATCAATGACCGTCACATTAATATCACCAACATTTGCCCATGCAGGTAATGTATTATATACTCCTGTCACATTATTAAGATTAATATCGCCGCTCATGTGGTAGGTTCCCGAAAAGCCCGGTCCACTTGGATTTAGGCTGAAAGTAAACTTATCTTCTCCCGGAACACAGCCATTGATGACTAAACCAAAATCATCTATACTACAAGGCTCTGCCGCACAAGCCAGCGGCGCAATATATACTGTTCGGCTACAAGACGGGTCAAACATATCTGTTACCGTTACATTAATAAGTCCTACATTTGCTAAGGTAGGTAATGAATTGTACACGCCCGTAACACCTATGACATTGGCATCACCATTCAAATTATAGGTACCGGAAAATCCCAGACCACTCGGATTGAGACTATATGTAAATTTATCCTCACCTACACACTCCTTCACTATTAATCCAAAATCGTCTATACTGCAAGTATTGGTGTCACAATCCGGCGGGGTAATATATACTGTCGCTGAACAATAAGGATTTGCAGCATCTGTAATCGTTACATTTAAGTCTCCTACATTCGTAAGGGCAGGAAGCGTAGTATAAGGACCTGTTACATTCCAAAGATTGATATCGCCACTCATGTGATAAGTACCTGAAAAGCCCGGTCCGCTTGGGTTTAATGTGAATATAAATCTATCCGCAGCAGTACAACTCCCCACTATAAGTCCAAAATCAGTGATACTACAAGGCTCTGAGGCACAAGCCGGTGGTACTATTTCTAGGTCAAGGCTACACCCTGAATCAGCAGCGTCTGTGATGGTCACATTCAGATTACCGGCAGTTGCTAAGGTAGGTGCTGAGGTATAACTTCCCGTCAAACCTGTCGCATTGACATCGCCACTCAAATTATAAGTACCGGAAAAGCCATTTCCTGTCGGGTTTAAAGTAAATGTAAATCTATCTCCGGGCAAACAATCATTGACAATAAGCCCATCATTTATAGTACATAGCGGAGGACACTCTTCCCAACAAACATTATTAATCGAACCATACTCACCTGCCGAATCGTAAGTATGTATGCCATAACCTACACCTACTCTATGCCAAAAGTTCAGTTCATACACGCCCGGCGAGGTCTCTGTAAAAGCCAAAGGCGCAGTCATTTGATTGCCGGAAGCATCATACAAACCGACTGTAAAATTCATATCTACTGTCCATGTATCTCCCGGGTCGCCCAAAATACCTACGGTCTCTGCCAAAAAGTAACTGCCATTCGACTGGTAATTATCCTCATGGTCACAGGCACAGTTGTTGAGTGCAAAAATCGAAAGTGCTGCACAAGCAGGCGGCACTACATCAAAAGTAAGACCACAAGTGCCGTCAGTAGCATCAAATATGGTAACGTTAATATTGCCCTCATCACTCAAAAGGGGCGGAGAAGTATATGTTCCCGTTACGCCATAAGATACCACATCGCCTACTACATTATATGTACCTGAAAAACCTGCACCACTGGGATCCAGCGTGAATGTAAACCTGTCGTCAGATACACACTCGCCAACAACAAGTCCGGCATCAAGACTGCATGATGACGAACAATAATCATAACAGACATCATTAATGGATAAATAGCTACCTGCCGAATTATAAGCATGTATGCCATAACCCGTAGCATGTTTGTGCCAAAAATTCAGCTCATATACTCCCGGCGAAGTCTCTGTAAAAGCTATAGGACCGCTGACGAAATTGCCCGAAGCATCAACCATACCGACAGAATAATTCATGTCAACCGTCCAGCTATCTCCGGCATCGCCTTCGATAACGACCGTCTCGGCAAAATGATAGGTACTGCCCGATGTATAATTGTCGGAATTGCTGCAATCACAGCCATTGGTGGCAGAAATCGTGGAGACAAACGCCGCTTTGTCGGGTTTCTTAACAGGCTTGTCCGTCTCAACAGACACACTGTTGGCATTGGCTTGCAGCAGCATACCTACCGCTACAAGACAACACAAATACTTGATAATCAATATATTTTTCATGTTCCTTACCATTTAATAAAACAAAAAAATATATGACTAGCTTAGAATCGAATAATGGAAAATCTTTGCAAATAAGTAATCAGGCAAAAATAACCTAACAATACTTTTTGAATTAACTAATTAGTAAATAGTGTTTTATTCAATCATTCACTAATTCAGTCATTGTACTTACCATTTGCAAAGCAATAAAGTATTATAGCATTAAAAAATCAGGAGGAGGGAAACCTAATATGATGTGCTTGTACCGAACCCCTTGAGTGAAAGGACAAATTCAATCCCGATAGCTATCGGGAAAGTTCAAGTTCAATAATCCATTCGTTTTCAGCGAATTATAAAACCTAAAAGTGTCGCTTGATTTAGTTCTTTCACTATGTCATTATTAGATTTTAAGATATAGCCATGTAGTTCATTTGTTTGGATGAAATAAAAGATGTTGTGAATAAATAAGTATGGATTTCGACCCAAATTTTAAGCATTATCTACTACAAGGTATCTCTCATAATCCTAATGTTGTGACATTATATGTTATCAATATTTCTAAATACTTATAATTTATAAAAAACACCCTATACCACAAATCACTTCATTCACACAGTACCCGATATATATTCTAACTTAATCAGCACTTCAATTAGCATAAAATTATTATTTATACGCTTTTAATAATCAATACTTAACTTCTTGTATGTGACAAAATAAGCATCAAAATACAGGATATAATTTTCACAAACGGGATAAAAAACATGAGATAAGCGGTCAAGCAAGAGACCAACTTAACTTTTACATAAAATATATTTTTTAAATATGTTAAAATTTCACAAAAAGTATAAAAAAATCCGATAAAATTTGGTCAATTAGTTTTTTTTTTTTTGTAAATTGCATTGTAGATCAATCCATTAACAGTAGAACATATTTTTTCACAATGAGAAGACCCGATAAAATGACTTAAAAAAAACGGGCTTATCATTCTCAGTTACTATCAGATAAAATTTCCGATGTCCACCACAGCCGTAAGTATATCAACTCATGTTGAATACTAATAAACTCGGCATGTCTATTGCAAACCTGTAAAATATAGTCTATGTAATCAAAAACAAAAAAGCCGTGCCGCTTTCGCTAGAAAGCCACACGGCAAAGCTTTCGCAGTTCAGCTTAGTGGAACTGCAATCACTATTTAAACTACACAAAATTAATTTTTAATTATGAAAAACACAATCATTAATGTTTTTTTTAAGGTATTATGCCTTGTATTTGTAAGTCTGATGACTTTATCTGTTCATGCACAACGATATTCTCACTTATCAAAAGAGGAAAAGGAGCGTAAATCTTTAGAACTCATTGAAAATGCTGAATATATGGTAGAATGTAAGATGATAGATTATGAATATTTCTACGGAGATGATGAAAAAACCATTTATACTGATTACACATTAGAAATTTCTCACTGGTACAAAGGAAGAGGGCAGAATATCATTCATATAATTGTTAAGGGAGGAGGAATTGGTGATGACAATCAATTTTATTTGAAAGATGGTAAACCGAAACCAGAGTATGGTGTAACCAATGTATTATTGCTGAAAAAAGATGCTGGCAATAAATACAGTTTTATGGTTCAAGAACATACAGCACTAGCAACTTCCCCGCAGATACAAAAACATAAATATTATCTTGTCGGCTTTCATGGTTTGTTATTTGACTCGCAAGAAGAGTTTGAGGTTTTTGTAAAGAGGGCAGATAAGGTAAAGCTAAATCGTAAAAAAAAAGATGTAACTTTTCAAAAATCTTCAAATGGAGGTCCCGTAATTAATTCGATTTCATCACTTGACCCAAATTCTCCGCTTACAGTAAGAGGAGGGCTCGGAGAAGTAGTCATTATTTCAGGTAATGGATTTGGTACCAACATAGGGGAGGTATTCTTCAGAGATGCAAATAATCCGGTTATTAATAATACTGACCTTCCAAATTATCTAAATGGACTGGACGAGATATATTACGACACTAGTTCACCAAGTAACCCTACGGGATGGAAAAATGATGAAATCAGGGTGATTGTGCCTTCGAACGTAAATAAAAATAATTCTGACGGACATGGTGCAGCTTCCGGCAGAGTAATTGTTCAGACTGCAAGTGCACCGGGAGTACCTGTCATGCAAGCAGAAAGCGAGCAGATACTTACGATTGAATACTCGCTAAACAATACAGGCGGATACACAAGCAATATTCAATCCATTATCCCGATGAAGTTAAGTTTGTTAGCCAGAGAGCATTGTTTGAATGGTTTGGTTTTTACGCTTCACGAAACTTTTGATGACGAATCGCCAAACAGCAATCTTACTGCGACTCAATCTACACAAGCCATAAACTCGATAATAAACGCTCTGCAATCTTGGGAAAATAAGTTGGGCATCACAATGGAACTTGAGAAAAAGCAGGGAGGAAGTTATTACTTTCATAACTCTACTGACGACCCTCACAGAAGGATGATATACTTTGTTGATGATGTAGAGGGCGATGGCATTATGAATACACAGATAACTCCACTAAGAGATGGTATCTGTCCACAAACTCCCGGAGGGTGTGCCTTTCCTGTACCATGGACACGAAGAACTGATATCCAGATAGAGAAGCGGACGGATTATTTGTATAATGCTTTTGGTGACGGAGCTAATGGTCAAATTAAAGATTTTTATGCACTTATTTTACATGAGATAGGGCACGCAGTAGGATTAGGGCACGATGTAGCTTATCTTAAAGATGCATTTGGAAACATAATAATAGATGATGATACTGATGAACCTATAATAGACAAGAAAAATTTAATGTCATGGCAACTGAAAGGTCCTCAAAATGGTATAATGTATCTTGAAGGAAATAGGATCAATCTGGATGATGCAAGCAGTAGCAGCAGAGCTATAATCGGTGCTCAAAAATTGATAGCAGAAAGTAAGTCACATGTATGGACTGTTGATTTTTATGATATGCATGGCATTGAAACACTCTCAAACAATCTTTCAGATGTCAAACCTACACCAAGCATAGTAACTTCCCCGTCAACTTTTCCCAATTCAGGCATACAATCATGGGTTAAAACTACGCTGAAACCTTCCCCCTTTAGGTGGTTTTATCGGTATAACTGGCTACAAGTAGTAACCGACAATAGCGGTGAAACTGAAACTACGCAATCAACTACTTCTAAACGGACAGGTATCCCCGTATGTCCACAGAACAATGTAAAACACTACGTAAGAATCAAAAATGCAAGTTGTAGTGTATCTTCCTTGTACTCACTTCCCGAAGTATTTCCTTTACCGGGATGCAACGGTACGGGCGGTGGTAGAGACGGCAGTCTCATTATAAGTCCCAACCCCACCAATAATCAGATAGACATCACCCTCGAATCGTTAGAAAAAAGCAGTGTAGAAGACACTCATATCGGCATTTATAATATGATGGGTAGTCTTCAAAAACAGCAAATTATCAGCGATATTGGGTTACGCAAAACCACCATAAACATTTCCGAACTCCCCGCAGGCACCTACTGGGTCGTCTGGTTTTCCGGCAGCGGAGAAGTCATAGCCACAGAGCAAGTACAAAAAATCAACTAAGTCATTCATCCGTCTTATTGCCCTCAAATGTAGCATAGCTCTAAGTGCTGTGCTACATTTTTTTTAAGTCTGTCCAGCTTTTTTTACATAAAATATATTTTTAAAATATGTTAAAATTTTACAAAAAAAGTGAAAAAATCCGAAAAAATTTGGTCAATTAGTTTTTTTTTTTTGTAAATTGCACTATAAATCAACAGATTAACAATAGAACACATTTTTTCATAATGAGAAGACCTGATAAAATGACTTAAAGAAACGGTCTTATCATTCTCAGTTACTATCAACAACATATCCGATTTCCACCACAGCCGTAAGTATATCAATTTACCTTGAATACTAATGAACTCGGCATGTCTATTGCAAACCTAAAACGATTATATTTATGGAAAAATTTGGTTGTACGATTCATTGTATTTCAACAGTTTTTGCAAAGCAAAAACCTAATAACCATAAAACAATGAAGCAATACAACCATAAAAGAAAAGCCGTGCCGCCTTCGCTAGAAAGCCACACGGCAAAGCTTTCGCAGTTCAGCTTAGTGGAACTGCAATCACTATTTAAACGTACACAAAATTAATTTTTAATTATGAAAAACACAATCATTAATGTTTTTTTTAAGGTATTATGCCTTGCAATTATAAGTCTGACGACTTTAACGCTTCATGCACAGTGGTACGACCATTTTTCACAAGAAGAAAAGGAAAAAAAATCCATAGAAGTAATTAATACAGCTGAGTACATGGTAGAGGGACGCGTTTTAGATAAAAGATGCTTTTATGGTGATGACGGCAAAACAATCTATACTGATATTACTTTGAGTGTAAATCATTGGTATAAGCGAAGTGGTGAAAATTCTATTCATATAGTGGTGAAAGGAGGAGTCGTTGGTGCCGACCAGCAGTATCGTGAACACTCAACCGGACCGATTATGCATAAAAACCTCAATTACTTTATCCTATTAAAAAGTAAATCAAGAGATACTTATGAGCTATTAAATGAAAATAGTGTAAGCAGTTACGGTAGGTATTCAAGAAGTTGGACGGATGACTTTCATATCAAGGTTTTTTATGACTTGAAGTTCCAATCGACAGAGGAATTTCACACTTTTATTTCGAAGATAAACGGGGTCAGTGTACCTCGAAAAAAAAAAGATGTTGGTTTTCAAAAATCTTTAGACGAGATAACCATTGATGAGATATCGCTAGGTTCTGTTGGTAATCTTCATGCAGGAGTTGGTGAGATCCTTATCATAAAAGGTGAAAACTTTGGAACAGCCGGAAAAGTATTATTTTGGAATGGTGATAGACCTGATACCGGACATTTAGGAGGATTGGACAACTCTTACATTGATGATTGGTCCGATGGAGAAATAAGAGTAATCATTCCTTCCGTTGTATCAGAGTCTAGTAATCATACCGCAGGGTCAGGCACAATTACAATACAACGCACCACCCCAAGTTTTGAAGAAAAAGAAAGTATGACCCAGATAAATATTGAGTATTCAATATTAAACAACTATTACATAAGCACATCTGATTTATTATATTATCCTGTCTCACCCTATCTATTAGGTAGAGAACACTGTTTGAATGGTATGGTGTTCACATTACATACTAGCTTTGAAGGAAATATAACCGCCCAAAATTCCGTACAAACTGCCTTAACAAGTTGGGCAGATGTATTAGGCATCACTTTAAACTTGGAGCGAAAGCAAGGGGGAGGTTACTACTTTCATAATACACAGAGCGACCCACACAGGAATATCATTTACTTTGACCCAACCTATGTTGCAGAAGGAGGCATACTACACTTAATGGAAACAACTAAACGATATAAATATGATGATTGTGGGGGCGGTGCTAATGGTTGCTTTCCTGCTTCAGTTTGGCGTTCAGGAGCAAATATACGAATAGCTGTACGAAACGACTGGCAGTATAATCCTACAGGAGATACAGATTTCGTGGGTATGAATCCTGTTTATGATTTTTATGCTCAAATACTCCATGAGATAGGTCATGCTATAGGGCTTGACCATGATGTAGATTTGGAAAATGGTACACGTAACTTAATGTCATACAATCCTCCACCGGACGCAGGAATCGCTCTTGAAGAATATAGAATTAATCTCAACCAATATAGTGACAGAGGAAAAGCCGGTGCACAAAGAGTGGTTATGGACAGTAAAGCTCATCTCTGGACTTCTGACTTTTTTAATAGATACGGTGTAAGTTCGCTCTCAAATACTAACTCAACTGTACAGCCTACACCAAGTATAGTAACTTCCCCGTCAGTTTTTCCTAATTCAGGCATACAATCATGGGTTAAAACTACACTGAAGCCCTCTCCGCTCTGGTGGTTTTATCAGTACCACTGGCTACAAGTAGAAACCGATAATAATGGTGAAATTGAAACCACACAATCAACTGCTACTAAACGGACAGGTATCCCCGTATGTCCACAGGACAATGTAAAACATTATGTAAGAATCAAAAACGCAAGTTGCAGCGTATCTTCCTTGTACTCACTTCCTAAAGTATTTCCCTTACCGGGATGCAATGGTACGGGCAGTGGCAGAGATGGCAGTCTCATTATAAGTCCCAACCCCGCCAATAATCAGATAGACATCACACTCGAATCATCAGAAAAAAGCAATGTAGAAGATACCTATATCGGCATTTACAATACGATGGGTAGTCTTCAAAAACAGCAAATCAGTGATGTCGGATTACGCAACACCACCATAAACATTTCCGAACTTTCCGCAGGTACATACTGGGTCATCTGGTTTTCCGGCAGCGGAGAGGTCATAGCCACAGAGCAAGTACAAAAAATCAACTAAGCCCTTTCCTTATCATCCTCCAAATGCAGCACAGTAAAACCCTGTGCTGCATTTTTAGCGTTCTCACCTTCACTCCTTACTTATACCAAAAGTTTTCCTACCTTTGCAGCATCATACTTTTTCAAAGCAAACATGGGAAATATAGTAGCTATCGTAGGTCGCCCGAATGTCGGCAAATCCACTTTATACAATCGCCTCATTGGTGAGCGTCAAGCCATCATTGATGATATTAGTGGTGTCACCCGCGACCGACAGTACGGGCAGTCTTTTTGGAATGGCAAAACCTTTACCGTAGTGGATACCGGTGGTTTTGTTAAGAACTCCGATGATGTATTTGAAAAAGCCATACGTCTGCAAGTGCAAATAGCCATTGACGAGGCATCCGTCATTATATTTATGACGGATGTAATGACGGGAATTACCGACCTCGACGAGGAAGTTGCCAATATGTTGCGCCGTGGCGATAAGCCCGTTTTGCTTGCTGTCAACAAAGTGGATAATCACGACAGAATGCTGATTGCCAATGAGTTCTGGAGCTTAGGTTTTGAAGAAACCTACTTTCTTTCCTCCATAAATGGCGGCGGTAGCGGCGAGTTGTTGGATGCTGTGGCAGAGCATATTACAGAGATTAAACGCGTTGATTCCGACCTGCCGCGCTTTGCGGTTGTCGGGCAGCCCAATGTCGGCAAGTCCTCCTTCGTCAATGCCCTCGTTGGCGAAGAACGCAATATCGTAACCGATATTGCAGGCACTACCCGCGATGCTATTCACACCCGATATACCAAATTCGATAAAGATTTTTTACTGATAGATACGGCAGGTATTCGTAAGAAAAACAAAGTACACGAAGACCTCGAATTTTACTCCGTCATGCGTGCCATCAAAGCCATCGAAGAAGCAGATGTATGTTTTTTGATGATTGATGCCCTGGACGGAATCGAATCACAAGACCTTAGTATTATCAGTATTATCCAAAAACGTAATAAAGGCTTGGTACTGCTCGTCAACAAGTGGGATGCCATCGAAAAAGAAACCAATACCGCCAAAGAAGTAGAGGAAAATTTGAGAAAACGCATTGCTCCTTTCAACGATGTGCCTATACTTTTCATCTCGGCACTCGAAAAACAACGCATCTTCAAAGCTGTAGAAGCCGGGCTGCAAGTCCACCAAAATCGCAATCAAAAAATTGCCACATCCAAACTCAATGATGCCCTCCACGAAGCCATAGACCGCTACCCTCCCCCATCCCAAAAAGGACGTTTTGCCAAAATCAAATACGTCACCCAACTCCCCACCTACTACCCCGCCTTCGCATTTTTCTGCAACAATCCGAAGTACGTCAAAGACTCCTACAAACAATATCTGGAAAATGTATGGCGCAAAAAATTCGATTTGACAGGCGTTCCTATTGGAATGTTTTTTAGGAAGAAGTAAAAAGTGTTGAAGTGTTGTAGTGCTGCCGTAGTATAGTTGAATAAAATATTCGCTCATCTGTACTATAAGGTGAAAATTGTTATTGTAATGTAAAATGTAAAATAATAAATGTAAAATGTAAAAGTGGGCTACCCACGTAAAGTTGGACACATTGATAGTCAATAGGTTATAAGACTATTTCGTAAGACTTTGATTAACAAACATTAGTGATGCCTGACACTTCAAAAGTGTCCGTCATCTTGTCCAACTTTACGTGGGTAGCCTAAAAGTGTATAACGTGAATATTTTTTATAAAAAACTAATTTATAATAAATTATAAATAAATAATTTTACATTGCAATGGTATTTTCATATTTTGTACTTTTCACCTTTTAATACAGATGAGCGAAAATATTTATACTTAATACGATACAGAATCACAACAACACAGTACCACAACACCACGACACTTCAACACCACAACACTACAAACACAAACAAAAAATGCCATTTAGAGCTACGCCCATACAGGGCTTAATGATTTTTGAACCCCGCGTATTTGCTGATGACAGAGGATATTTTTATGAGAGTTATAATGAAAAAATATTCGCTGAAGCAGGCATACATGATAATTTTGTACAAGACAATCAGTCGAAATCCACTTATGGTGTGCTACGTGGTTTGCACTACCAAACAGGCGAACATGTACAGTCGAAACTTGTGCGTGTACTCGAAGGAAGTGTCTTGGATGTAGCCGTTGATATACGTCCTGATTCTCCGACTTACGGACAGCACTACACCATAGAACTCAGTGCCGAAAACCACTTACAGTTTTATGTTCCGCGTGGCTTCGCGCATGGATTTTTGGTGCTAAGTGATACAGCTATATTCTCTTATAAATGTGATAATTTCTATAATAAAGCCAGTGAAGGTGGTATTGCCTACGATGACCCTACACTGAATATTGATTGGAAAATTCCGACTGAGGACATGATTTTATCGGATAAGGATAAGGTAAACCCGACCTTCGGAACACACCGACCTATTGCTTTGTAAGAATAAATAGTACAGGCTGCTTACAGAGTGGGCGGAAATACCGTACCGACGACTTTAGCCGTCGCAGGAGTGAAAAACAAATTTATAATAAATTAAATTTCAATCACTTAAAAATTAAAATAAAATATACTTGACGGCTAAAGTCGACCTGTGTGATTAAAATAGTGGGCGGTAAAATTACGCTTTATGCCGTTCAAGATGCGTTAGCATCGACCCTGTTTGTAGTAAAACCCAAGCAAAACCTATCAAGGTGCGTAGCACCGGCACCGTTAAATGTACAAACAGTGCCACTCCTACGGAGCTTAGGAGATTTTGGGGATTATTTTGCTACAAACAGGGTCGGTACTAAGGTACCTTTATCGCAAAAAGTCGATTTACAATCCTCAACTTATTTTAATCGCACAAATTGACTAAAGTCGTCAATACAGTGTTTTCGTCCACCCTGTAAGCAGTCATACGGAGTTTCCGTCCAACCCATTTAGCTGTTCCTACCCGATTGTCAAGGACATTCGCCTTGCGTCCAACTCGTCACACCTCCTGCACTTGTAGCCACACATTCATTACTATACGTCTGATTATCGCAGCCACAAACGGGCGCGTAATCCGTTGTGCAAAAAATGTCAGGATTAATCAGACTTTCATCAATACAATCTGTCGAAACCGTTTCATCATCACAAGCAGTGGACAATAAAATGACAGACAATAAAACACAAGAAATTTGAATTATTTTTTTCATAATCTTTTGTTTTAATGATTTCAAAAATAAATAATATTTAAAAATTTCATTTTAATAAAAATAAATTGAGTGCGATACACATTGATGGAAATTTAATATTAAAATATACTTTGTAGGCGCGTAGCGTCGATACTATTTGTAACACCGAATGTCTCACTACCCGAAAAAGGCGCGTAGTTCCGATAGCTATCGGAATCCCCCTTAATACGCTAGTTTTAATAGTGCCGCCGCTATGCGGCTTAGGAAGTTTTAGGACTAATCATCGGTTACAAAGCGTGCCGACGCTATGCGCCTAACATTATGAATCCACTTATATGTGTTACACTCAAATAAATTGAGTGTGTCACAAATCAGTTGTCACCACTAAAACACCTCCAAACCAAAACGTCTTTCTGAATTTATTTCTCCCGTACAGTTGTCGGGACTCCCAAGCTACAAGCACGATGTTTAATGTGAGCTACAAATTTGTATCTTATTATAAATCAATAAATTAGAGCATTTTTGACAAGTTTATCTCAAGTACCATAGTAGTTGACACTACAAAGCCACTTTTCAGCTATCAGCATAGCGATAGAGTTATGTCAACGGAAGTTCATTGACAGATTAGCCATTATTGATTGAGTTGGTTTATGCCAATCTCC
>CALIZI010000469.1 GCA_938028705.1 uncultured Saprospiraceae bacterium
TAAGAAAAATGTAAAAAATTAATATTTAACTATCTACATAATTTTATTTTAATTATTTTTTTAATTAAAAAATTAAATTTTAATATAATGCGAAATTAAATTTTGTTAAAATCGTTTTTTCTTATTCTTAATGTAGACTCAACATTTTAAAAATAAATAACTTCATGTCCTATCGACACTTTTACATTTTACATTTTGTGTTTTACATTTTACATTTTTCACCGCTTAATACATATAAGCGAATTTATTTTACCCTCGTACAATCCTCTGCGTATAAGTTTCTTCTCCTATCGTAATGCGTATGACATAAGTGCCTTTTGCCAAACTACCTAAGTCTATACGTGTATAAACATCGGGTACATTGACGGTATTTTCGCCTACTTTTCTACCGAGTGCATCATACATTTCCACCACTATATCATCATTAATAATACCATTAAATGCGATATTGATA
Organism: uncultured Saprospiraceae bacterium; assembly: GCA_938028705.1. Lineage (GTDB taxonomy): Bacteria > Bacteroidota > Bacteroidia > Chitinophagales > Saprospiraceae > JAHDEO01. The sequence goes on from CALIZI010000469.1 coordinate 455, forward strand.
TGGTCAGAAAAAGGATTGGGATAGATGCGATAAATACCTTGCTCTTCGATATTTCTGCGGAGGACGATGATGTCTGAATAGAAGTTTTCACCGTCGAGGTCTGTGGCTTTGATACGTAAGTAATAAAGCGGACGTTTTTCATTGCTATAATCATTCACATAAGCGACCTCGTCAATAGAAAAACCTGCGGCTGCTATCTTTTCTCCTTCACTGAATTTCATCCAATCGCGCCCGTTGATAGAATATTCGACTTCAAAGAAATCGCTGCGATATTCGGGCTTGGTTTTCCAATTGACCGACAGTTCGGTATTGCTTGGAAAATTGCCGGAAAAATCGGTGATAATCGTTCGTAAATCGCCGTCCGTTTTGAGGGCAGTTATTTCTACATCATCAAGTGCCAGACCTGCAAATATACCCATACCATTGGTTCTGAATACAAATCTAAAAGCAACGTCATTGCCACTCAAATCGGAGATATTTGTTTTAAATTTCTTAAAGTTATTACCTGATGTTTTTCCTGTAAAATATTGACTGCCTGTTGGGAATACCGTTCCGCCACCGCTGTTGCTATTGTCAAAATTATACCAGTCGTCACCGCGTTCTCCCAAGACCGACCATGCTCTGCCGCCATCCGTCGAATATTCTATGCGGAAACCGTCGAAGCCCTGCTGAATATCGTATTTTGCCCAAAAACTAAAGACGTAAATCCCTGCTTCGGTGAGGTCGTATTTGGGGGTGTAAAGCATGGTTTCGGTATTGTTTTCGTAATAAGGTTCATCTATGCCGACCACCCAGGCATTATCGCCGCTATGCGTACCGCTCTTGCCGGGCATGCCTGAATTACCGCGTTCAAATCGGGAGCCGGAAATGTGATTTACACCAAAATCGGTATTAGCCGGATTTTCAAAATCGCCTGTATAATCACTACCGCCTGTGGCATCGGGTGTATCTTTTTGGGGCAATATTTTGATTTCGGAAGCGGCTGACTGATTGCCTTCAATAGTCACGCTGACGGGATAGATGCCAAATTCATCGTAAGTATGTTCGGGGTCTCTGACGGTGGCAGTTTCGCCATCACCAAAATCCCACATCCATGTACTCGGATTGATAGAGTAGTCCACAAATTGTACGGCTTCATCAGCATAACCTACTTGCGGAACATTGATACGTACTAGGGGGTCTGCCAAGCCATCGGTGCTAAACAAACCGCGTCCGTGTGTACCTACGGCTACAAAATTATCGCTGGTTCGTGTCTGCAACATATCGCAGCGTACATTCGGCAGACCATTGGTCTGTGGCATCCAAACGGTATTGTCTCCATCAAGATTATCGGTTGCCCATACGCCCATTTCAGTAGCGATGAAGGCTTGGTCGGCATTGACCGGATTGAAAACGACCCAACGCACAGGCATATCAGGTAAGTCGCCTTCTACGCTTTGCCAAGTCGCACCGCCGTCGGTACTTTCCAATACGCTTTCTACACCATAATTGGATTGTGTGACCAATATATGGTCTTCATTTCCACGTTCAACTTCAATGCAGGAGATAGAGCCATTTGCACCAACGATTACAAACTCTCCTTCAACTTGTATTTCAATTTCACCGTCTTCTTCTACTTCTACTCCTTCATGAGCATTGTCAACAATAACATAAGCCGAGCCGGCGAGTCCATAATAAATACGATTGTCAATATTAGGAGAAACGGCGATGTGTCGTGCGGTACTTGAGGTACTTGTGATATTGACTATTTCGCCTTGTGCTTGTGAAATATCCCAACGATAGTATGTACCGCTGGTTTTGGAAACATATAAAATATTGGCATCACTATCGTATTGTGAAATAGCAACAAAGGCAGCATCCGCACCAATGCCTCCGGCATCAAAGGACTGACCGCCATTATTCGACAAGGCATAATTTCCGAACTGAGAAGAAGCTAACTGATATTGTGGTTCGTTTTGGTCAATGTGACAATACATCCCGTCGCCACCCAATACTGCACGTGTTCTGTCAATTTCGTAACTATCAAATTGGATAGAATTATTGTCTTGCGAACCGGCAAGGAAGTAATCTGAATATTTGTCCGGGTGCATGGCACAGGCATAAAACTGCGTGACATTATAGCCGCTGTTTTTATGTCTGATTCGGATATTTACAGGAGCAGCTGCGCCGTTTTCAGTGCGCCATATTCCACCGTCATTACCAAAATAAATCACATTACTGTTGCCCTTTTCATACATGATAAAATGTTGGTCAACGTGGGTATTGGGACTCAATGCCGTTGACCATGAGTTACCGCCATTGGTGGACATGTGCAAGGTGATTCCGCCGATAATAATACGGTCTGCATTATTGGGGTCAACGGCGATGCAGAGGTCGTACCAACCTTGTCCGCGTGTAAATGGCGGCGAATTTTCATCACCTAGTCTTGGAACAGTTCTAGATAGCCAGTTTTGTCCGTCATTGGCAGTTCGATATATCGCTTGTGCGTCACCACCATTTTCTACAAGTGCATATATTGTTCCCGGGTCGGATTGTGAAACAGCAATTTCTATGCGTTCGAAACTAGCCGGAAAACCTACTCCGGGTCCGGTTAGCCATTGCCAGTTGTCGGTGTCACCTATGCCGGGTCCGGCGGGTGTTTTATAAACACGTCCGCCGCCGGAAACAAATCCCGTAGCACAATAAATACTGCCATCCGGTCCGAGTTGGATGTCTGAAATATCAGAGCGTGCGGTCAGCACTCTCTCCCATGTTTGTCCGCCATCCTGACTACGCTGTACACCGTCAGAACGTGTAGCGACATAGACTTCACCATTCGGATGTACCAGCATTCTTTGCGAATAATAAAATGTACCGTTTGCTGTGGCAGGCAAATTATCCCAAGTATCACCGCTATCTACTGATTTCCAAATACCTAATCCTCTGCCACCTGAGGAACCTCCTGTCGTGTAGCCTTCTCCTGTACAAAAATACATGATATTCGGATTGGTGGGGTCTTGTGCTATACTGCTAATGTTGAGATTTTCAAGCATGTCACCCAGATTTTCCCAGTAAGGTTCATTAGCTGTAATATCGCGGGTACGCCACAAACCACCTGTGATACCTGCTGCAAATACGGTTTTATTAGTCGGGTCATTTTGGTCCACTACAATGGTTCGGGTACGTCCGCCCACATCATAAGGTCCGCGCTCACGCCAACGTGCATTGAGGATATTGGCAGCAGAAGATTTAGTTTTTAATTGTGCTTCTTTTTCTTTAATCACACGTCTGGCTTCATGTAGTCGTTCCACAGGCGGATAGCCTAAAGCGGGGTCTTTGGTCATTTCAAAATCACGCTTGAAAGCCTCGTCAATGCGGGTGCGTTTGGAGATTTCTTCACTATCCTCGTCAAGGTATTCCTGATGAGTTTCGCTTGTAGGGCTAGTGTCAAACTGACATGCAAAATAGAACATTGTGTTCAACAACAGGAGTATAAAAAGAAGAAGTTTTTTCATAACTAGTATTGTGTATGGTTGTGATAGCGTACTTTATTTTTAATCATAACACTTAAAATCTATATCCGTTCAAAAAAACAGACACCTTCGCGGGTTTTTTACCCGCTGATTATGAGGATTTAAACAGCCCTGTACATAGATTCCTGCGGAATGACAAGTTGAACGCAGGGTACGATAGAGTTTTCTGCGAAAATTTGCTTTGTATTTGAGTGGGCTAAGTTAAAACTTTTTTTGTAATTAGTAATTGAACTTTTGTGTTGAAATTATTTTAATATGAATACCACTCCATAGTCCTTACAGTCGCTTGGTTTATAGCGAGTTTATAACTCATTGGGCTAGCAGTCAATAGTCAGACAGTCGATAGTTATCATAATAACTTGAATCATACTATGTATATGGTATTAGACTTTGGACAAAGGAAATTGGGAAATTAGGTAAATTTCTCTTTTTTAGATTTTTACAAAAAATAATTAACTTGACAATTTTATGTTTGAAAAATAAAAATGTGTGAGTGCAACACATATTAGTGACATTTTACATATTTTAGTATATTTTTTGGATAAAGACCTGTAATGACTGCTTTAGCTGTCAAGTAACTTTTTCTTTACAAAAGATTTAAAAACAGTTATTTATGTATATTTTTTGAACACCACTTGACAGCTAAAGCAGTC
>CALIZI010000470.1 GCA_938028705.1 uncultured Saprospiraceae bacterium
CTTGTAAAAAGTTAGGCATAAACGCTTATGCATATATCTTAGATAGACTCAACCATAAACGAATGACTGACCTCCATAATGTCATATATCAAAAAATTACTACAACACAACAATACCCTGACTTATTTACATGATACTAATGATTGATAAAATGAAAAATACGGCGAATATCGCGGTTTGGATAATTTAATTCCTTCAATCGTCTGACCAAACGGATTTTGAAATTATACAAGCCTTCGTCTTCCGGTTTGTTCCTTTCCAAGCCATACCATGCCGTCTCCACAATAACAGCAAAAGGATTGTCAGTGTTCTCAAAATCAGCAAGTGTTTTTTCTGTCAATTTGTAAGTCTGGAATTTATAGGTCAGTTCAGTTTGCAGAAAAGAAGTATGATATTGTTTAGGATGAAACCACGTATTGTTATCCGTAAAAATAGCAATTGCCGCAATCCGTTTTTTGTATCTGTCCCAGATCCGGTAGAAATAGGTAAACATACGCTCGGGAAAATCTTTATCATAATAGCCTTGCACTTCTATATGTATCAAAATCCAGCGGGTCTCACCGTCATAAGTATGTACTTTGACGAGTTTATCCACATAACGTCCGTTGTTTTCCGATTCGGGAAACAACTCAAGAAGTTCTTTATCCAAAAACTCAAATCCCTTACTCAAATCAAATTTATGAAAATCATTAGGGAAAAAGAACAGGAGAAAAAACTCAAAAAAATCTTCGATAATGCCTTTCCACAAAGCATCTTTGGATGTAATGGTTTTACTCATAATGTCGTGATTTAATTAATTTGTCAAATTTAGAATTTATCCGCAAATTATCAAAATTTAAATATTTAAAAAAATTCCATTTTCCAAAAAACTTAAACGAACTTGTGTTTCAACTGTTTACCAATACAAATATCTCACGTACATTCGTCAATTAAATTTATAATATGAATACATTTTACCATAAATATCCCATTTTGATTTTAATGATATTGAATATCAGCTATTTATCGGCACAGATTAATGGCTCTATCACACACGATGGTCTCAACAGGACTTACATTTTACATGTTCCAAGCTCTTATGATGCTGCCAATCCTGCACCTTTGGTCTTCAACCTTCATGGTTATGGCAGCAACGCTACGCAGCAATTTATCTATGGAGATTTTAGGCCACTTGCCGATAATCATGGCTTTCTGGTCGTACACCCACAAGGTACGCTTGATGATATGAATTCCGCTTTTTGGAATGCCAATTGGGGAGGTGGCGTAGATGACGTTGGTTTTATATCCGCTTTAATTGATTCATTATCTGCAAGTTATAATATAGACTTAAATAGAGTATATAGTACAGGAATGTCCAATGGCGGTTTTATGTCCTACACACTTGCTTGCCAATTGAGTGATAGAATTGCCGCCATTGCATCCGTCACCGGCACCATGACAGTAGGACAACCCTGCAACAATCCAAAGGAAGTTCCGGTCATGGAAATACACGGTACAGCAGATGCCGTAGTACCTTACGATGGTAGCAATTTCGCTACGGGCATAGACAATGTTATTGATTTTTGGGTCAATAAAAACGGCTGCGATACTGACCCGCAAATCACAATGATACCTGATATTGACACTACAGATAACTGCACTGCCGAGCATTATGTGTACGCCAATGGCACCAATGGTAGCAGCGTAGAACTCTACAAAATCATTGACGGCGGACATACTTGGCCCGGTGCGATTTTCAATATCGGTGTAACCAATCAGGACATCAATGCTTCAGAAGAAATATGGAGATTTTTCTCAAAATACACCCTTGAGGGACTCGTCACATCTACCGAACAAAGTGCTGACGAACCTCGTATTTCCATTCAACCCAATCCGGCTACTGACATCATTCAGCTTATATTCGACAACAACATAGCAGGTACATATACGCTAAATGTGTATGACATGACAGGCAAGGAAATTCAACACATATCATCCACCGATACAGCATTACAAATCAACGTATCTGACTGGATGCCTTCTACCTATTTTATCCGAATACTCATTGACAATCAAATAATTACGAAGAAAATAGTCGTAATAGATTAAACCTGTTTTTACAAAAAAATTATCGAATAACGAGGTCTTTTTTATGTTAAAAAACGCCTTAGCTTGGCACCCGTAGCACAGTGCTTCCAGCCTGTGTTGCATCTATTCGATACGAGGTCAGTACATTATCACTTTTAGGTATCCATATTGGTTTTTCACTCTTATTGCTAAATATGTGGATAGTCGAATTTCTCTCTTGGTGTACAATAATTGCTCGCTTAAAGTTTGCTTTTCCAATACTTTAAGCGAGTAATAATTTTTATTGCTCGCTTAAAGTCTGTTTTTTTGCTACTTTAAGCGAGTAATAAAAGTTCAATTCATGGATATACATATAGAACCCGACATCCGAAAAGCCTATACCCTCCCCTCTGAGTTTTACCGCAGTGAGTGGTACGCCAAAAGATATATTCTGCGTATCCACATATTTATCCCGAAAGCTTTCGGGAGTGGGTAGTGAACCGCTAAAAGGACCTGAAAACTATAAGGCACTGACCTCGTATCAATTGATGTAGAATACTGCAAAGAGTATCTTGCGAGGAAGCCAAACAAAGGCATTTTTAAAAATAAAAAAAAGACCTCGTTAGTACAAAAAAAATCTGCGTTATCTGCTCAATCTACGGAAATCTGCGTTCCATTTTTCATATCGAATACAACACAAGCTGGAAGCATTATGCTACGGTTTAGGGCAAAAAAAACACCCCGCAATGACAATCATTGCGGGGTGTGTATATTGTGAGTTGATTTTTCTATGCTGATGCCTTCGCAGCTTCAAGGAATGGTCTCGGTCCGATAAGTCTTTCGACATCCGATTTGAGCAAGACTTCTTTTGCCAAGAGTTCTTTGGCAATGATTTCGAGTTGCTCTCGCTTCTCTTTGAGTAGCTTGACGGTGCGCTCGTAGGCTTTATCAATGACGTTTCGGGCTTCGTGGTCAATGAGTGCCGCAGTTTCGTCAGAGTAGGGTTTCATGAATTGGTTGTTGCCCTGCGGGTCATAGAACGATACTTGCCCTACTTTATCATTCATACCATATATAGAGACCATCGCGTAGGCGTTTTTGGTGACTTTTTCAAGGTCATTTTGTGCGCCTGTTGTGATTTTTCCAAAAATAATTTCTTCGGCTGCTCTGCCTCCGAGCGTCATACACATCTGGTCGAGCAACTGCTCGGTGCGGTAGAGGTACTGCTCTTTGGGCAGATATTGGGCGTAACCCAATGCCGCAAGTCCGCGCGGTACTATGGTGACTTTGACGAGCGGATGTGCGTGTTGCAAGTACCAACCTGCTATGGCGTGTCCGGCTTCGTGATAGGCAATAATCTGCTTTTCTTCGGGCGAAATGAGTTTGTTTTTCTTTTCCAAACCACCGATGACGCGGTCGAGGGCGTAGTTGAAATCTTCCATTTCGACCTCTTTTTTGCCACGACGAGCGGCTACGAGGGCTGACTCATTACACACATTCGCAATGTCTGCGCCTGCAAAACCCGGCGTTTGTTCGGCAAGGGTTTCAGCATTGATGTCCGGTCCGGCTTTGATAGGTTTGAGGTGAACTCTGAATATTTCTGTACGACCTTTGAGGTCGGGTCTGTCAATACCGATTTGTCGGTCGAAGCGTCCGGGACGCATCAGGGCAGTGTCGAGTACATCGGGGCGATTGGTGGCTGCCATGAGGATAACGCCTTTGTCGGTGCTGAAACCGTCCATTTCGACGAGGAGTTGATTGAGCGTGTTTTCGCGCTCGTCGTTGCCTTGCATGGAGTTGCGTCCACGCGCTCGTCCAATAGCATCTATTTCATCAATGAAGACGATACAAGGTGCTTTTTCACGCGCTTGCTTGAAGAGGTCGCGCACCCGCGAAGCTCCTACTCCTACAAACATTTCAACAAAATCGGAACCCGAAATACTGAAAAACGGTACGCCAGCCTCGCCTGCAACGGCTTTGGCAAGGAGGGTTTTACCCGTTCCCGGAGGTCCTACGAGTAGAACTCCTTTTGGAATTTTTCCGCCAAGTGCGGTATATTTTTTCGGATTTTTGAGGAAATCTACAACTTCCATGACTTCCTCTTTCGCTTCGTCGAGTCCGGCTACGTCTTTGAAAGTTACGTTGACTTTTGTGTTATTATCAAATAGTGTGGCTTTGGATTTGCCGATGTTGAATATTTGTCCGCCCGGTCCACCCGGTCCGCCGCCTACACGACGCATGATGAATATCCAAATCAAGATGATAAACAGAAAAGGCAATACCCAACTGAATATGGCACCATACCAATTGGTCTTGGTTTCAAAATTGGGTCCTGAAAAGCTGCGCGGATTATTGTCTATCGGGTCGGCTTCGTCCAATGCTGCGATACTTTCTTTGAGTTCATCTACTTTTTCTTCAAATCTTCGGATGTCTCCTATCTCAAAACTAAAATCAGGCGGACGTGCCATCGCTTTTCGTAAGGGGCTGTCGCTTTCATTTTCGGCAATCATTATACTGTCGAGATACACAAGTACGGTATGCTCGTTTTCTACAATGATTTTGTCAATTTCGCCATTCAAGGCTTTCGTTTCAAACTCCTCCCAGTCAATGGTCTCGGTACGATTAAAACCCGTCATTAGGCTTGATAGCAAAATGAAAGCGATGACAATTCCATAAATCCAATAGTAATTTATTTTTGGACCTTTTGGCGTATTGTCGTTATCGTTATTGGTCTGATTATTATTCAAATCTTTACTCATTATATTCGTTATCGTTTCTTTTGAATCTATGCTATTTTATAACGTCATTTCTTACAGCATTGTTTTTGGTTTGAGGTATTTTGATATTGGGTACAATATTCTATCATTGTATCATCATTGAAATGTGTGGTATAAAATAATTTATTTGAAATTTAATAAAGTGTGTAGTGTATTTTTTTTATATAAATTTTATTTTAAATATTTTTTTATACAAAAAATATTTTTTTTAAAATAAATTTAAATTATTCATAATTTTTTTCTTATTACAAATAAATTATACATTCAATTTATTTTAAATATTAAAATACTTGATTTATTATTTATATTAAGCTCACTTCTTTCTATATTGGCTAATGATGAACGAAAAATGTTTTAGTCTTCTTTGAATGTCGTGATTTTTGCATCACTCCAGAGTGATTCGAGTTGATAGAACTCACGCGCTTCGCTATTGAAAATATGCACCACCACATCGAAATAGTCAATTAGGATCCAAGTGGAATTTTGTTGACCTTCTATATGATTGGGCCGACTGCCGGTTCTTTTCTTAACTTCCCGAAGGATGTTGTCGGCTATTGCCTTGACTTGCGTAGTCGAATCTCCATGTGTTATGATAAATGAATTTGTGGGGGCTTCGTCCAAGCCGGTCAGGTCAAGTTGTACCAAGTCCTGTCCTTTTTTTTCTTGGATGCACGCTATGATGGAATCCGACAATTCTTTTGTGTCTATGTTTTTTATGATAGCATCTTTCGTGTAATTCAAATTTTAGTTTTTATGTTTGTGAAAAAGTGAAGCATAATCTGGTGTTTTGAGTAGTCGAACAAAAATATTGAACCACTAAGCGCACGAAGTACACGAAAGTCGAATGGACGCAGAGAACACTAAGATGCTATATAAAATTTTGGTTATAAATCTTTTATATGCTTGGTTTTCTTTTGCGTCAATTCGATTTTAGTGTTTTTAGTGCGCTTAGTGGTTCAGTATCATGTTAATTTTTTGTCTCATTACTTAAAAAGCAATAAAATTATAAAATAAAAACGATTTTGTCTGTAATTAACAGTCTTTTTGTGGGAAAAGTTTTTTTAAACTTTGATACGCTTGGTTCTACCAATGAGTATGCTATGGATTTGTTAGCAAAAAGCAAACCAAGTGAGGGTACTGTCATTTCGGCATTGCATCAGACGGCAGGCAGAGGACAATATGGCAGTCGGTGGCAAAGCGAAGCGGGCAAAGCTATCACTTTAAGTGTAATTTTTTATCCTATTTTCCTGAATATTCGCGAACAATTTAATCTTAATATCGCTATCGCGCTTGCTGTGTATGATTGTTTACGTGAAAATTGTGATATGGTTGACCTTTCGGTGAAGTGGCCTAATGATATTTATGTGGGCAATCGGAAATTGGGCGGGATATTGATTCAAAATACGCTTTCGGGTGGAAAAATTGCAGCTTCGGTGGTCGGTATTGGCTTGAATTTGAATCAGCAACAATTTCCCGATGACTTGCCTAATCCGACTTCGGTATGGCTTGAAACGAATATAGAATATGAGCGCAACGTTATTATCAGTAAATTATGTATGCACCTCGAAGCGAATTATCTGGCATTAAAAGCAGGTAAGGTTGCCGAACTTCGACAACGGTATTATGAAGCCTTATACAATTTTCAAATTCCGGCACAGTATGAACGTATTGATGGTAGCCGATTTACGGGTGTGATTACGGGCATTACACCGGAAGGTCGTTTGTGTATTCAACATAAAAATATAGTGGAACAGTTTGGTTTTAAGGAGCTTAGAATAGTTGTGTAGTTATTCGATATTTTTTGTCAGGCGTAAGATTTCTTTGACTGAAATACCTAATATTTTAGCGATTCTTTCGTCAGAAAAACCCTCTTTTCGTAGATTAATAATCGTCTGCTTACGCTCTTTCTCTATAGTTTGTCTTCTAACATTTGCTAATATAGTCTCTCGAATACCCATAGGTTCTCTATTTTGTAAAACAGTATTAATTTTCTGTTCAAATCATTCTCCTTTCTCCAAAGCCACCGTTCCCGACTTGCTACGCATGGTATCCAAAAACTCACGGACGGAGGTAAACGAAACCACTTTATCTTTAAAATACACTAAGGCATGTTTGGCTTCTTTTTCGGTGGCTTGCATGTGGTTGAGAATATTGGTGAGGTGCATTTTCATGTGTCCTTGCTGTATGCCTGTGGTGACGAGCGAGCGTACTGCCGCGAAGTTTTGCGCCAAGCCCACCACGACAATAATCTGCATCAGTTCGCGTGCGCCGGGGTTGCCGAGCATTTCGAGTGAACGCTTGGCAAGTGGGTGCAAAGTGGTCAATCCACCGACTGTGCCTACTGCTATCGGGAAGTCCATCCAAAAGCGGAAAATACCGTTTTCGGTACTGACATTGGAAAGGCTGCGGTACTGACCGTCGCGGGCAGCGTAGGTATGTCCGCAAGATTCTATGGCGCGAAAATCATTGCCCGTAGCAATAGCTACCGCATCTATACCATTCAAAATACCTTTATTATGTGTCGTCGCACGATGCACGTCAAGTTGTGCAATGCGAATAGCTTTTTCAAATTTATAGGCAAAATCTTCCGAAGAAATCTCTCCAAATTCACCCAAATCCTCTACCGGACAAGAGACCTCTGCACGTACCAAACATTCGGGCGTATAATTGGACAATATTGCCATAATTATCGTCAACTCACGCTCACTGCCACTAAACTCAGGATGTGTTTGTACAAACTGTTGCAGTATTTTGGCAAAAGCCTCCAAGACGGAATTGATAAAATTCGCGCCCATCGAATCACAGGTTTCAAAATCCACTTTCAGTTGAAAATAATCCGCTTCGAGGTGCGTCATATCTATCAACGAAATACTCAAAATACCGCCGCCGCGTCGCTCCATATTATGCGTCAGGTCTTTCGTGCCTTCTATCAATGCCGCTTCGATTTCGGAGAAAAACGCTTGCAATTTATTGCCGTCACCCCTCCATGTGAAGTGTACCTGACCGACCTTTTTCGTACCTATAATTTCCGCCTTGAAACCACCGCGTTTCATCCAAAACTTCGCACCACTCGACGCTGCTGCCACCACCGAACTCTCCTCAATCACCATAGGTACACAATACGACTGACCGTTAATCACAAAATTGGGTGCTACTCCGAAAGGCATATAATAATTGCTCAAAGTATTTTCACTAAAATCGTCAAATACCTTTTGCGTCTTGTCTTCTTCATGCCAAAAACTCATCAATTCGCTCACCACTTCTTCCGGTTTTTTGAAGAAATTTTCGGCAACCCAACGAAGTTTTTTACGTTTTGATAATTTTGAAAATCCTGATTTCATAACAGTAGAATTATGAAATGTAAAATGTAAAACACAAAATTTAAAATGTAAAAGTGTATAACGTGAATATTTTTTTTATAAAAATTTAATTATTTTAAAATAAAAAACTTTACGTCCTATCGACCCTTTTACATTTTACATTTTACATTTATTATTTTACATTTAAAAATATTTATTTCACCCTCAAAAGCGCATTAGCAAGTTCAATACCTTGCACCTGTGCGTCAACGTATTCGTAGAGCGTTTCGTAGTCTTCGCGGGCGTGCCGCAGGAAGGCAGAAGCCTGTCCGTATATGGCATTGCACTTCAAGGTATGAATTAAATAATAACCATCCAAAAAATTCTTCACGCCACCGGAAATAATCACCTGTTGGCACAAGGCTTTATTGCCAAGTTCTTCCAAAATCCGGTTGCTCATCAACGTCATTTCCTCTGCGCTATGTCCTACGTGTGCGAGTTGTCCATACACATTGCGTTTGGTGTCGTCGCTACGCAACAGTTCCACTTTAGCGAAATTTGTACCGCCATTGGCAGCAAAATCTATGGCGGCAAGCGGCAGTTGAAACAATGCTTTAAGGCTATGATAGCCCATGCCCTGCCCCACTTCTTTTACGATGACAGGCGATTGAAAGTTGTCCATAAAACGCCGTATCGTATCTATTGGTGCGTGTGCAAATCTATCGCCCTCCGGCTGTAGCCATTCCTGCAAAGGATTGACATGGATAATCAGCCCGTCTGCCGAAAGTTTATCCATCAATTCCCGCACCACAGTTATCTGATTGCGCTCTACCAACTGCTCCACCTGTGCAATACCCAAATTGGCATACAGCGGCAAGTCGTCACCTATTATACTTCTGACGTTAAAATCCGGCAATGTCTCATTCGTATAAAGCAGCGACCGACACGATCCCAAGCCCATACCCATCCCAAAATCGCGACAAGCACGTGCCAGATTATGGTTAATCGTATGCGCCAGTTGTGTACCTCCCGTCATGCTCGATACCCACATCGGCGCACGCATCCGCTTGCCCAAAAAATCGAACTCAGGATAAGCCCCACGCTCAGGATGCCCCGCCAAAAGCGGCTCATAATAAAAGCGATTGTCCAATGTGCCATCCGCAATTTGAGACCGAAAAGCCAATTCAATATGGTCGCGCTTTCGCGCAACCGCATTCGCATCGTCGGCTTCCATATCCCGCAGTAGCTTCTCTTCTTTTGATTGCATGCCCATGTCTAAAGCTGTCGTTTTCACAAAGATACTATTTTTGTTTTTGGTAAGATGGGTATCAAGTAATTCGTATCAGGACTTGGACGCACTGACGAGGTATTTTTTTTATTTTTAAAAATGCTTTAGCTTGGCTTCCTCGTAAAATACCCTTTACTGTATTTTACGCTTAACGATACGAGGTCAGTGCTTTATTGCTTTCAGATACTATATTTGGTTCACTACCCACTCCCGAAAGCTTTCGGGATAAATATGTGGATATGCAGAATATATCTCCCAGCTTACCAATACGATATATTGTACTTGACTTCCCCATTTCAATTCCGATAGAAAACAAGCGGAAGGATAAATAGTTTATTGAGTTGATCTGAGATTCGTTGATTCGGGATTCGTTTCTTAGCCTATTGAAAAGCGGAAAATTAGTATGGAAGTTGAAAAGCCTGTATTTTTTCGTATATTTGATGTGCAAAAAACATTTTTTCACTCAAAAAATTTGACCAATGAACACTTACACCAAATCTACTTATTTTCTCTTCTTTTTTATTATCCAATTTGCTTATAGTCAGGAATATGTGCCATTTCCAGAGGATAGTGCAGTGTGGCGTGAAAGTTGGGCAACCGGTGACAGTGGCTATCAAACCGGTTCAGGTGGACAGCAATATTTCCTATATGGAGATACCGTTATCAATGATTTAGAATATAGCTTTTTGTATGATAGCAATTATCATCCGTTTTCTCCTCATATTCCCTTTGACTCTATTCAACTTTCTCCGGTAGGTCTTTTGAGAGAGGAAGATAAAAGGATTTATTTTATGAATTATGATAGTTGGGGAGATAGTCTTATTTTGCAAAGCGAAAGATTACTTTACGATTTTAATCTTGAAGTCGGTGATACAATTAACTGTTTTTCAGACCACGATCTCGCTCCGTATGTACAAGGATATGACCATGCAATTGTTGGAGACATTGACACTATACAAACGGTGGATGGGATATACAGAAAAAGATATATTGTAAATGCAAATCCATTGTGGTTTGAACCCTACATAATAGAAGGAATTGGCTCAGTAGATGGTCTGTTTTATCCATGTGGCTCAGACAACTGGCACGCATATAATAGCTTAATTTGTCTGGGAATAGCTGATGAAATCATATACGGATCAACAAATCCTTCTAATCCCAATTGTTACAATCTTTACCTCAATACACAAGAAACCACCTATCAATCCCTCACTCTCCAACCCAATCCGACCACAGGCATTGTGCATCTGTCCGAACCGGTGTATGACGTGCATCTATCGGTATATTCTGCTATCGGTCAAAAGGTACGCGATGAAAGGTCGTTTAATGGTTCGTTTATTGATTTGAATGGCTTGGCGAGTGGTGTGTATTTTGTGGTGATGCTTGGGGATGAAAATTATTTGGGGAAGGTGGTGAAGGAATAAAGCCAAGTTGCCAAGTCATAAGAATCCGTGTAGCTATTCATTATGAATAAATAAAATTAATTTTAAATATATTTGACAAGTTTATCTGATTGGTTGACACTTTAATAAAATGAATATTACACAAAATGTAAGTCATCCGTTTACTAAACTTTTCGAGTTTAGTAAACGTAAGTATGTCACCAAAATTTGTAATGCCCTAAAAATTAGTACCTTATGTACGTTTACTAAACTCTTTGAAGTTTAGTAAACGGAGGGCTAAATTATTTTTTCAAATTCTAAAAGTGTCAACTACTTTTATGGTTTAGATAAACTTGTCATATATTTTTGATAAAACCCGCCAGACATTTTCAAAATGTCTGGCGGGTTTTTGGTTTAAATTTGAGTATGAAGGACAAATAAACTCAATACACCGCTCAACGTTATACCACCAAATCCATTGCCCTGTGAGATATATTCTGCATATCCACATATTTAGCGGGTGGGTAATGAACCGAACATGGATACCTGAAAGCGATAATGCACTGACCTCGTATCGTACAAACGCAACGCAGGCTGGAAGCACTACGCTACGGATGCCAAACAAAAGCATTTTTTAACATAAAAAAAGACCTCCTTAGTTCGTTTTTATTAGAAATAGTACGGGCTGCTTTAGCTGCCCTAAAGGGTCTGTGACCTTTAATTCAATATGTTTAAGGCAGCTAAAGCAGCCTGTACTGTGGCTAATTGTGTCATTTTTTGGCTATAATTAAAAATAATCGGTACGATTTTTGATAAAGTCGCCGATTTCCCTTAAATTGTGGTGACAATAGGTTGAATAAAGCGTCTATGTCAACGATTCACAACAATAAATAATTTATAAAACAGACCAATAAATAGCGGTAAAAGATGAGTGGAAAAATTCAACAAAACCTAAGTCAGAGATTAAGTCAAAAGCTATCGCCACAGCAAATTCAGTTGATGAAATTGTTGCAAGTGCCAACAGCAGCATTGGACCAACGCATCAAGGAAGAACTTGAAGCCAACCCCGCCCTTGATGAAGGACAAGAGGAAGCCAATGAGGAAGAAATGGGTTTTGGTAGTGAAAAAGAGAAAGAAAAGGAAAAAGAACCGGAAACGGACGATGATATAGAACCGGAAGATACCCGCGAGGAAGAGGTGGATTTGAGCGATTATATGGAGGAATATTTGGAGGACGATACGGCAAGTTATAAGCTCAGTACCAATCATTATTCGTCGGATGAAGATGATAAAACGATTCCGATTCCGGTAGAAAATACCTTTCATGAGTACCTCGAAAGTCAGTTGGGTTTGGTGAAATTGGAAGAGCATGAAAAGCAGGTGGCAAAACAAATTATCGGTAGTATTGATGACGACGGATACCTGCGACGCGAGCCGATAGCGATTGTGGATGACCTCGCTTTTTCGCAAAATGTAACGACTACGGAAGAAGAAGTAGAAAAGGTTTTGAAGGTGGTACAGCGGTTTGAACCTTCGGGCATTGGTGCGCGGGATTTGCGGGAATGTCTCTTGATTCAACTACAAAGAAAACATAGAGAAACCGATAAAGATATTGACCACGAAAACATCCACTTGGCTATCAAATTGATAGATAAGCACTTCGACGAATTTTCAAAGAAGCATTACGAAAAACTCAAAAAACAACTCTCTGTCAGCAGCGAAGAACTCAAAGCGATTATTGATGAGGTGTTGAAACTGAACCCCAAACCCGCGAGTGGTTATTCGTCGGGTGCCAACCGATTGCAACAATATATTGTTCCCGATTTTTTGATTGATATTAAAGAAGGTGAACTCGAATTGACGCTCAATACGCGCAATGCGCCTGACCTTCGCATCAGCGAACATTATAAGGAAATGTTGAAGTCCTATGGTGGCTCCGGCAAGCGCAAACGCGACAAAAAAGAGCGCGAAGCGGTCATGTTTATCAAGCAAAAAATAGACGCTGCCAAGTGGTTTATTGATGCCATTCGCCAACGCCAACAGACGATGTACAAAACCATGTATTCTATTCTGCAATATCAATATGACTTCTTCCTGACCGGCGATCAAAAACGCCTTAGACCCATGATTCTCAAGGATATAGCCGAGATTACAGGTTTGGATATTTCGACGGTTTCGCGGGTAGCCAACAGCAAATACGTACAAACTGAATTTGGTACAAAACGCCTTAAAGACTTCTTTTCCGAATCGCTACAAACGGATAGCGGTGAGGAAGTTTCGACCTTAGAAGTCAAGAAAATACTAACCGAATTGATTGAAGCCGAACACAAGAAAAAACCACTGTCAGACGAAAAACTCAAAGACGCATTGCGCGATGCAGGCTACAACATTGCCCGCCGAACCGTAGCCAAATACCGCGAACAATTGAATATCCCCGTTGCCCGATTGCGGAAGGAACTCTGATGATTTTCAGGATGATTCAGCTCTGATATTTGTATTGTGATTTTTAATTATTTATAAAAATAAATTAATTTTTAATAAAAAATATTTAAATTTATAATTAACTTAAAATAATTTTAATACAAAAGCCGGGATACACTAGTACAATTTTCATCAAAATGTTCGTGGAATTTGAAAATTCATGCTATCTTGGGTTTGGAAACATACAAAATACATTATAGCAGAGTTTGGAAAAGACAACTAACATAGATTTATTAGAACGTGAACTTTATCTGAAGCAATTACAGATAAAGAGTTTGTTATATATTACCCAATCTATTAATCAAAATATTCCTGCCGACGATTTATTCCAAATTTATAGAAATACACTGAATTGGGAATTGGAAATACCCAAGATGGCATTGTTTTTTCGGGAGCATGACAAATGGGTTTGTAAAAGTCATATTGAAGCGAGCGACGAATTGTTAAACGCTGATATTGAGGACTATATCGAAGATTATTCGCGTATCGCACTTTTGGATGACGACAAGCATCCTATCCTCCGCGATTACGAAATCCTTGTGCCTGTTTACCATAAAGAAAGTCCTATCGCCATGACATTTATCGGCGGACTTGGCGACCACGACGATGTCTATCAGAAGATAGAATTTGTGAGTACCGTTACGAGTATCGTTGCGGTAGCTATCGAAAATAAACGCCTGTTTAAACGACAGTTGGAACAAGAACGCCTCAAACGCGAAATGGAACTTGCCGCCTCCATGCAGAGTATGCTCATTCCCGAATCGCTGCCCGTTAATGATTATTATAAATTTGACGGAGTATATAAACCGCACTTGGGCGTAGGTGGTGATTATTTTGATTTTGTGGATATTGGTAATGGTGAAGTGTCGTTTTGTGTAGCGGATATTTCGGGAAAAGGTGTGGCTGCGGCACTCTTGATGTCTAATTTTCAAGCGCACGTACAAGCCATTGTGCGGCGCAACCTGCCGATGCGAAAATTGATTCGCATTCTCAACAAACGGGTACTCGAAATCACGAAGGGCGATAAATTTATTACCTTTTTTATTGGCAAATATAATGTCGAAACCCGCAAACTTCAATACGTCAATGCCGGACATACCCGCCCGATTTTATTGATGAACGGCTCAAAATATCGGCTCGACGAAGGCTGTACAATATTAGGTGCTTTCAAAAAATTGCCCGATATTGAAGTAGGCGAAATCAATGTGGAAGAAGATGCCACACTCGTTGCTTATACCGACGGTTTGACCGATTTGAAAAATGACAGCGGCGATTATTTTAATGTGGATGCACTCGAACAATTCATTGATGAAAACCGCGATATGGAAGTCGGACATTTTAATGAAAAATTGATGAAACACATCGACCAATTCAAAGGCAGTCGCGAATATCCCGACGATGTGGCAGTGCTGACTTGTAAGTTGTATTAGTTTTGAATGCAATAATGCGATAATGTTGAAATGCAATAATGATGAATGAACATTATAAATTATCGCATTAATACGTTTCAGCATTATCGCATTATTACTCATTCATTATTTTTTTATGATAAACATTCCTACACTTATATTTTTTGTTGCGGTTTATTTAGCCTATCGTTATTACGTAAAACCGTATATGATAGATGCTCCTGCCATGCCCAAAAAGAAGAAAAAGAAAGAAGACGACAAAGGCGAATGGATTGATTATGAGGAAGTTGATGATTAGGTGGGCTATCGCCAAGATGTCAGACACTTCCAAAGTGTCAGACATCTATAAACACCGAAAACCTACCTTCCGTTTATCCATTTTTGTATTTTTTCCAATGCCTTTTCCAAAATTTCTTCCCTGTTGCACAATGACAAACGCACATATCGCGCTCCATTCTGACCGAAAATAAATCCCGGTGTCAGGAACACACCCGTCTCGTAGAGCAACTCATTCAACCACGCTTCGATGTCTCCTACCCTATCCGGTGCTTTTGCCCATAGGAACATCCCGACCTGCCCCTCATCAGGTGGGCAACCCAATGTCGTCAGAATTTTTGTGCTAAGTATTTTTCGTTTTTTATACACTTTATTCAAATCCTCAAACCATGTATCATCCAGTTTCAAAACTTCCGCTGCTGCCATTTGTAATCCCTTAAACATTCCCGACCCCAAATTACTACTCACCTGCTGTGTAGCTTCGATATACGGTGTTGCTCCTGCCAACATACCTACACGCCAACCCGCCATATTATAACTTTTACTCAAGGAACTCAACTCTACAGCTACCTCCTTTGCACCCTCACAATCAAGAATACTCGCGGGCTGTTCATTTAAAATAAAAGTATAAGGATTATCGTGACAAATCAGGATATTATTTTTTTGACCAAAACGAATTAAAGATTGAAAAAACTCGCGTGAAGCAGTTGCGCCGGTGGGCATGTGCGGATAATTTACCCACATCATTTTGGTGTTTTTGGTCAGGTGTTTTTCTATGTCGTTCAAATCGGGTAGCCAGTCATTTTCCGGTTTCAAATCGTAGGGAATTGCCTGCGCTCCGGCGAGTTTCGCACAATTGGTATATGCCGGATAGCCCGGGTCAGGCACCAACACTGCATCACCCGCATCCAAAAATGCCATCGACAAATGAAAAATCCCTTCCTTCGAGCCAATCAAAGGCAAAATTTCATTCACCGGATTCAATGCCACACCAAAATAACGCTGATACCATGCCGCAATCGCCTCCCGCAACTCCGGCAAACCCCGATAGCTCTGATATTGATGTGCGCCGGGCTGATTTGCCGCTTCATTCAAGGCATCCACAGCCACCTTCGGCGCAGGCAAATCAGGACTACCAATGCCCAAATTTATCACATCCAATCCATCGGCTTTGAGTTGCGCCACCTCCCTCAGCTTTTTGGAAAAATAATACTCCCCAAAGGCATTTAATCTATTTGCTTTACTAATCATGTGTTGTGGTGTTGTGGTGCGGTCGTATTGTAGTGTGGTAGTGTGGTAGTGCGTTAGTTACAACAACACCACAACACTACCGCACTACAACACTTCTTAAAGTCCATTTTTATATGTTCCCATGACCGTCAAGCCATTCGTCACTTGCGTTAATGCTTGTCTGACTTTTTCAAAATCAAGATCTTTTGGTAAAATCAAATCTGCAAAAAAGTAGTACAACCACTTCTCCCCTATCACCGGAAAAGACTGTATTTTGGTTAAATTAATATCGTGAGCAGCGATGATTTGCATGACTTTCAACAAGCTGCCCGGTTCATCTGCCACTCGAAAATAGACGGAGGCTTTATCTTTAATTCCACCGTTTAATGGAATAGTATTTTTTTTAATAATCAAAAAACGAGTATAGTTTTGTTTATTGGTTTGAATATTCGGAATCAGCGATTCCAAACCATACAAATCCGTACAAATCTCACCTGCAATAGCCGCTGTATCTTTACTTTTGTACTCGGCTATCTCTTTGGCACTCAGGGCAGTATCAGCGGTTTCGGTGATTTTTATACCGTTTAATGTTCTTAAAAAAGGCATACACTGTTTTATCGCCATTGGGTGCGAGCGAACTTCTTTAATATCCTCAATACGCTGTCCGGGCAAGCCCAGAAGGTGATGTCCGATATACACATATTCTTCACCATGAATCACCAAATCAGATTCCATCAACAGGTGATAATTGGTCAGCAAACTACCCGCGAGGGAGTTCTCAATTGCCATTACGCCCGCGTCACAGGCAGGGTTATTTTCTACGGTATCTATCAAATCTTGAAAAGTCAGACATGGAATGACCGCCGTATTGACCCCGAAATATTGTCGTGCCGCGAGCTGATGATAACAGCCCTCGACACCTTGTATTGCTACTTTCATGTGTTGAAGTGTTGAGGTGTTGAAGTGTTGAGGTGTTGAGTGCCGAGGTGTATAATTTTCGCAAGCAAAAATCCACTTCAATACTTCAATACATCAACACTTCAACACACTATGCCTCTGCGGGCTGCTGACTGGTAATTTCGCGTTGATAAGAAACGGAATCTTGGTGAATAGCATCAAAAATACCTTCGACCAGTTTTTCATTAAGTCCTTGATTTTGCCCACTTTCCAATCGTTTACGCATCATTTCTTTCCACCTGCCGAGTTGTACAATGGGAATTTTCTTTTCCTGTTTAAATTGAGCAATTTGTTCAACGATTTCTTTACGTTGTGTTAAGAGATTTATCAGAGATTGGTCAAGTAAATCTATCTCTGCCCGCCAACTGTGTAGCTCATTGGAAGTGCTGTCTGTTTTGGGCGCAGTATCCGAATTGAGGAGGCTATCCAGCAAGTGCGCGAGGTCAACAGGTGTGACTTGCTGTGCGGCATCGCTCCAGGCATTATCGGGGTCAATATGCGATTCAATCATCAAGCCCTCAAAGCCAATATCAAGCCCTTTTTTGGAAATACTCCATAGCAATTCACGCTTGCCGCCCGTATGACTCGGGTCGCCGATAATGTTGATACCCGGAATCAATTTTTTCAATTCCAAAGCCAAACCCCAGTGCGGCGGATTGCGATATACATCCTTCTGTGCCAGTGTATTAAAGCCCCGATGAATGGCGGCAATGCGCGTCACACCCACTGCATAAAGTCGTTTAATTGCCCCTGCCCATAGCTTGACATCAGGGTTAATCGGGTTCTTGACCATCACAGGAATATCGTGATACTTGAGTGCATCCGCGATTTCCTGCACAGCAAACGGATTGACAGTAGTACGTGCGCCAATCCACAAAATATCCACACCATGCGCCATAGCGGTACGCACATGATGAGCATTGGCTACCTCAACGGTGACAGGCAAACCCGTCTGGCGTTTGGCTTGCTGCATCCACGGCAAACCTTCCTCCCCGATGCCTTCAAAACTACCCGGATTGGTACGCGGTTTCCAGATTCCCGCACGCAGTACATGTGCGCCTGCCTTTGCTGCACCTCTGCAACTCGCAAGGGTCTGTTCTTCGGTCTCCGCACTACAAGGTCCTGCAATAATGAGCGGTTGGTCGGCGGGCAGATTCATGCCCCAATCTTTGATTCCTTTAATATCCATTTTTTTTAATGGTTAATGGTCAACGGTGAATGATTAATATCGGCTACTCAATTTAAGTTTGTTGAACACTAATCGTCAACGACTTACAATATATTATAATATTGTAAAAAACTATGAACTATGAACTAATATTCATTTGCTAACCTTGTGAAATAAAAAAAGCCCGAACACTTAACGCATTCAGGCTTTATAATTTTAAGTAATTTTATACGAATTACATTACCGAATACGTTGATTCCGAGCCATAAAAAAAGTAAAAATAATATGTACTGAATAAATTACGCATGGTAATATTGTTGTTTTATTTTATTAATAACTTTACAAATTTATTACTTTATTTTTAACAATGCAATAATTTATCGGATTTTTTTTTGAAAAAATGGAATTTTCGATAGCCCGTAGCACGGTGCTTCCAGCCCGTGCCGCGTATGTCAGACGGAACATATTGACACGCTGATTTTTTTTTCGCACAAACGAGGTCTTTTTTTTATTTTAAAAACGCCTTAGTCTGACTTCCTCGCAAGATACCCTTTGTAGTATTTCAAATTAACTGATACGATATTGGTGCTTTATCGTTTTTAGGTACTTATATCCCGCCTTACTCCTTGCGCTAAATATGTGGATAGCTGAAGGTTGCTTAGACTTTGGACAAAGGAAATTGGGGAATTGGAAAATTAGGTAATCCCGATAACTAACGGGACTTTTTTAGATTTTTACAAAAAGTAATTAATTACATGTTTTATTTTATTAATAAAATTCATTCAATTGATTATCAATGAGTTAAGGTTTTAAACCGAGTTTCCCAATTTCCTAATTCCCATTTTGTCCAAAGTCCAAAAGGTTGCTCTTAGCGTAAAAAAAGTCGTCAGACGATTTCAATTCTCATCATCTACTGCTGATTTGGTCATCACTTACTTTCACTCCAACCGAATCGTCTGACGACTTTTTTCTGAACCATACAAGGTTTCCTCAGAACAAAAAAACATCAACTATTTATATTCCAAATTAAATATGTAAAAAATTATCTTTAATAAAAAATTGATTATCAAAATTTTAAATGTTAAATCTTTCTCATCTCAATCAAAAAACCAATTTAAGGGCAAATATTAATATAATGTTAAAACTTCATAAGACGGACAACGGATTCAATAAAAAAAACGTTCTGTTTGTAATAAGTTTAACAAAAAAACAATTTTTTTTTTGTAGTTAGTAGTTTGGGTTAGTCAGCGTAAGTACCTGTTTTGGTTATCTTTTATTCTAAAAACAAAAAACATAGCTAAAACCACTTGCGCTGTTTTTTTTTGCAATACTTCCATAAAAAAGTCGCTCCGAATCTCTCCGAAGCGACTTTAAAATTTTTACAAACCGATAAGCCGAATTCTGTTCCGGACGATGTGGAAAATGTAGGGACAGGGCATGCCCTGTCCCTACATTTTCCACATCGTC
>CALIZI010000471.1 GCA_938028705.1 uncultured Saprospiraceae bacterium
AGTAGCAACTCTCTAAGGTTTTTTTTTGACCGACGGTCTACCACTGCCGACTCAACAGCTTCTGTAATGAAGTCTATAAATTTTTCCATAGCGTAAATTTTCTATAAATTTACGCAATTAATTTTTATCCGTAGTTTTCAAGATCTCCATAATTGTTTTGTCCATGAGGATCTGAGATTAATTTACTGACATCCATCTGGCCATAAGCATTTTCAAAATCCCAATGATCAGGTTCTAATACGACACTTCCTGAGGGTAGGGTGATCTCGTTCCCAAAAGCACTTCCGATGAGGGCGGTAAATCTCATCTCAATATTCCTGAAAACTGGAGTGTAATCACTGTTACCGCTACCTGCATAAATAAGTAGTGGTAATATTGCTGCTGCTATTATTAACAGTTTTTTTCTTAAATTTGTCATAATTTTTGTTTTATAACATGAATTAATGATGCAGTCTTTCTTATGAAAGCTGCGTTGAATCAAAGCCGTGTCGTTCTCCTCACCGAGAAAGGCACGGTGTTTTTTATGGGTATTTGTCTGTTTGGTCTGAGGTGGTGGACGGGCATAAGAATTTTTCTCCATCATTTTAGTATGGTTTATGTGTTAAAAAATAAATATAGAATGCCTGTTAGCATAGCGTACAAGTTGCTATACTTTTAGCAAGAGTGGTATCGGATATCTTGATGTAATAGTAGCTACCGTCATTATTCGTCACCTTCTATCCTTCCCATAAACGGATTAGAACGGATTAGAACGGATTAGAACGGATTAGAACGGATTAGAACGGATTAGAACGGATTAGAACGGATTAGAACGGATGATTTATTTAGTGTTCTTAATTTTCCGTAAAGATAAGTGTTTTTATTTTATACGTCAAAATATTTTTTAAAAAATTTTCATTTTCAATATGTTAAAGTTTTTTTTGTAGGTTCACGCTTGTTGTATGTGCAAGGTCGGTACTATTTTTTAAAGTTCATAGGAACGGTTTGGGTCATTTTTACAAAGTTTAATTTTTTGTATATGTTTATTTTTAGCAAAAATTTAAGATAAACAGAATTTTTTTACTAAAATGCAGAATTTCAAAAAATATTATTCTTTATTTTTAAAATATTCTTACAAAATACATAAAAACGTTATTCGTTTTTTTACAAATCATTTTTTTGAAAATTCGTTGATTTTAACACTATTTATATCGCTTTTTGGCATGTTTAGAAATTTGGTTGACACTTTTCTGAACCACTAAGGACACTAAAAACACGAAGACCAAATTAACGCAGAGTTCACTAATCCCGATAGCTATCGGGACTATAAAGTACTGTAAATGAATTTTTTAGTTAACTTAGTTTTCTTTCGCCTTAGTAATGTTTTCGTGTCCTTAGTGCGCTTTGTGGTTCAAAAAAAGTGTCAACTACTTTTTCGGCAAAATTAAACATGCCCGCTTTTTCATAAAAAGCTATCAGAACAGAGTTTATTACACTCTGTAAAGTACCAAATATGAGCTACTCGCTAAACTACCGCACCAAAAGTACATCCCCCGTCACCGGCACGGTCTCACCGCTAAAATTTTGAAGAACAATATAATAAGTATAAACATCCGAGACTTGTGCGACACCTCTGAACGTACCATCCCAGCGACCTGTGCTATCGTGTACCAGTTCGCCCCAACGGTTAAAGATTTTAAAGGTGGTGACAGTAGCGGCGGTGATAATACCGAAGTCGTCGTTGAGCATATCACCATTTGGAGAGAAGGCATTGGGGATGTCCCAAGTGATATCATCGGTGATGCGAATGACGACCCCATCTGTCACCGGACAGTCATTGACGGTGGCGGTGACGGTATAGGTAATCGTACCTTCCTGTGTGGCAGTTGCCATAAAACTCGCGCCCGTATAAGACGAGCCATCGCTGCCTGTCCATAAATAATCCACACCTGCGCCCGTAGCGGCGGCGGTCACTTCATAGTCCATACCGACTTGCACTTCTTGGTCTTCTCCGGCATCCACTATGATAGCGGGAATGACCGAAACGCCTTGTTCTGCCGAGCCGATACAACCGTCTGCATCCACGATACTGACCGAGTAAATCCCCGCTTCGTTGACAGTGATGCTTTGGGTGGTTGCGCCATTCGACCATTCGTAGGAAGCATGGTCTCCGGCATCCAACGTGACGGATTCGCCTTCGCAGAGCGTAGTTGAGCCACTTGCTGTAATGACAGGCACTGCTCCGGTTTGTATGATTTCAACGGATTGGGTGGCTTCGCAACTATTGAAGTCCTGAACGACAATCTCATACATGCCCGCAGGTAAATTGTCGAAGATATTATCGCCTTGAAAATTCATACCGCCGTCAATACTATATTGATAGGCAGGTGTACCGCCACTGACGATGATTTCCAATGTGCCGTCAGAACCGCCACAGCTTGTGTCACTTGCATTGAGGCTGTCAATTACAGGCAATCCATCGGACGAAATATCTATCATTTGTGTGACCAAACAATCATTATCGTCTTGTATCACCACATTATAGGTGCCGACTGAAAGACCGGAAAAGGAACTCCCGGATTGAAAATTCTGCCCGTCATCAATACTGTACATATAAGGCATTGTACCGCCACTTGCGAATATCGTCATTTCACCGGTATCCGCATCACAAATAGCTTTGACGGTTTCAATATTATCAATCAATACCGCTCCCGCATCTGCCACGATAATCTGTTCCATATCTTCACAACCCAAACTATCTTGCACTATAATATCGTAAGTGCCGCCGCTCAATCCGGTAAAGGCATTGCCCGTTTCAAAAGTTGTACCGCCATCAATGCTATACATGTATGGCGATGCACCGCTTGTTGCAGAAATGGTGATAGTGCCGTCTGCATTGCCACAGAGCGGTTCGGTGGCTGCTATATTGTCAATTTCGGGCGCATCCAGACTATTGATAATCGCCGTTTGGCTTACCTGACATCCTAAGCTGTCTTGTACCAATATTTCATAAATACCAACACTGATACCCACAAAAATACTCGAATCTTGAAAGGTCACGCCATCATCAAGGCTGTATTGATAGGCAGGTGTACCGCCTGTTACCGTCACTTCGATAGCACCGTCTGCTTCTCCGCAATCTGCATCTGTAATTTGAATATCTGTAATATCTGGATTTTCAAAACCTTGTAATTCAATGACTTCCACAGCTATACATCCCGTCGAATCTTGTACTACGACATTATAGATATTGGGAGCTAAATCTGTAAATGTACTTGATGTTTGGTAGCTCATACCATTATCAATACTAAATTCAAAAGGTGCTGTACCTCCGCTTGTCGTAAAAACGTCTATCGAAATTATACCGTCATTCGCCAAACAGGAAGTCGGATTGGTAGCGGTTATACTAGGTGTAATCGCACCATTGCTTGTCAGTTCGATAATCATTTGTGCTTCACAGCCTTCTGCATCACGCACAATGACGGTATATATATCGGGTGCTAAATCAGCGAATAATGCCGCCGCCTGAAAGCTCGTACTGTCAATACTATATTCGTAAGGCGTGACTCCGCCTTCTGCAATGATATTGATAAGACCATTATCGTCTCCGCAGGTGGGATTCGTAATTTGAATATCAGTAAAAAGAGGTGCGCCTGTTTGTGTCAAAGTCACTTCCGATATAGCGCGACATCCTACTGAATCTTGTACGATAATTATATAATTATTATTTGATAAATTATTAAAAATATTATCATTTTGAAAGGTCATTCCATTATCAATACTATATTCATAATCGGGATTACCTGCGCTTGCCAAGATTTCGATAGTACCATTATTTTCACCACACTCAGGATTTATAATATTCAAACTATCAATAATAGGTGGATTAAGGTCATTGAGCGTAACAATGAGTGTATCAAAACAACCTGCTGCATCTCTGACGACCAAATTATAGGTATTGGCACCCAAGTCTGTAAAGCTCGGCGTGGCTTGGTAATCCATACCATTATTATTACTATACGACAAGGGTTCTGTACCGCCATCTACCAGCATTTGAATGGCTCCGTCGAGGCTACCACAAGACGACGGGTCAGTAGTTTGTACGGCTATAATGATAGGCTCGGCAATTGTCAATACAGTGACCTGTTGTGTACTTGTACAGCCGCTCGCATCCCGAACTACCACATTATACGTGCCACCCGCGAGACCGATAAAAGTGCTATTTGTCTGAAAATCAATATTATCAAGACTATATTGATAAGGTGGCAAACCGCCCGAAGCTATGATAAATATCACGCCATTATCCAAGCCGCAAGAGGTATTGACTACATTTATACTATCAATAACCGGATTATTTCCCGTAAGGATATTTGCTGTTGTCATACCTTCACATCCTGTCGAATCTTGTACAATTATATTATAAATACCTTCTTGTAAATTAGAAAATACATTAGAAGTTTGGAAATTCATACCTGCATCAATACTGTGCTGATAAGGTGCTGTGCCGCCTGTCGTGTTAATGATGATTTCACCGCCCGAACCCGTACAATTCCCACTAACTTGTGCCACAGGCAGTACTAAATCTGCAAATAATTCAATTTGTTGAACAGCAGTACAACTATCCGCATCGGTAACGGTCAGGGTATAGATTCCACTTGCAAGATTGGTGGCAATGAGTGTATCTCCAATGGCAGGGTCGTTCCATGTATAAGTGTAAGGTGGCGTACCGCTTGTAATCGTAGCTTCGATAATACCGCCGTTTTTCATACAATCGGGCGGGGTGGCAGCGATTGAAATTTCAGGTGGTGTATCGCAACCACCGGCACAAGAAATCGGTCCGATAGAGAAAGTCACATCGTCTTCACAGGCTGCTGTTGTCCAAGAGCCTGTTTCGCTATCGCCGTAGGTATCCACTATCATGGACAAGGCATTCGGACCGCCCTTGCAATCCTCACCAACCCTGATTTGCCAACAAAATTCCCACATTCCTTCTGTTCCGGCACAGTCATCACCATAATTATTTTCGCCATTGCCGTCCAAAGGACCGCCGTTGGTAGAATCGTACACAAACCCCGGACCGACCAGGCCAACATTGGTAGAGGCTGAAGTTGTTCCTGCAATGGCTTCTTGCCAAAGCCATACACCTTCCATATCGCAGGAAGGCGGAAAGGATGTCGGTTCCAGTGTATTGGTATCCCAACCGGGACCGAAGGATGGAATGACGGCATGAATCCAGTTGGAAGCGGTTTGATTCCACTCCGTAACGGTAAAGCAAAAATTCACCGTATCGTTGGGCGGATAGGTGTTGTTCATCGGTACAGGAATGGCATTTAATCCGGCAGTAATGATGCAAAAATCGCAATTATTGGAGCTTTCAATTTCGAGGTTAATGGTACCTTGGTCGGCTTCATCTGCGCCCGAAATTTGTATGTAATAGGTGGAATCCGGCTGTATGCCTACGGCAAATAATTCGACATTGCCATTGGCACTCACATTGCATCCCAAAGGAAGCAAATTATTACAATTATTACCTTGATACAATCCGACACTCGCAGCATTGAGTTCGCTGGTAATGTCAATCGTCAGTTGATTGGAGGAAGCGACAAAGCTGTACCAAATATCGGCGGCAGGACTTGGCACATTCATACCGCTTTCACAACCGATTTGTCCGTTGAACATAGCTTCGGCACTTGCACCCAAATTATTGATGCAAAATTGCTGAACAGCCGGCACCGATACAGGGCAAACGGTGGGCGCATCGAGCGTTCCCAAATCACAGGCATCAATACAATTATCGGGCAAAACACAAGTCAGGGTATCTCCCAAACAAGGTGGTATCGTACCACATTCCACACACAAAATATCGGCTGCCCAACCCGGATTACTGACACTGCCATCAGCATCAAAAAGTATCGTAAAACAGCCGTCCGTAGCGATAATCGTTCCCGGTGAGGCCGTACCCGTCAGTACGTCTATCAGCAGAGAATCAGCGACTTCCGCACCATCATAAATGGACATAAAGTCAAAACCATTTTCGAGTTGAAATTGGGTAAAATTCAAAAATACACATTGATTGGTGCTGCCGGAGTCGGGGCAGATGGTCGTTTGGGTGAGTAAGCCGTTTGTATAATCATTTTGTGCGCCGCCTAAATCATAAAAAACCGTATCTGCACAAGTCAGATAATTTTGAAAAGGCGTATCGCAATCCGTAGAAGTTTCTATTGCAAGGTTGATTTGTCCGGTATCATTTTCATCTGCGCCCGATATTTGTAAATAATATAATACGTCGGGTCCAATACCTGTGAGGAATAAATCCACATTACCTGTCTCACTGTTGTTACAGCCCACAGGTGTGAGTGTACCACAGATATCACCTTCGTACAGGGCAATACTGGCAGCGGTCAGTTCACTTTCTATTTCAAAATTTATTTGATTAAAATATCCTGCTGTAAAGCTATACCAAACATCAGCAGCAGGATTGGGCATATCGGTACTATCCATACAGGCTACTTGCGATATGTAAGGCATTGAGGGCATGGCATTTGTATTGTCCAAACAAAAATATTGTTGAGCAGGCAAAGCCGCAGGGCAAAGTGAAGGTGAATTTAAGGTATCCAAACTACAGGCAATATCGCAATTGTCGGGCAAGTCACATTGAGGCGTGACACCAAGACAGGGAGGCGTAATACCACATTCGATACAAAGAATATCCGCTGCCCAGCCCGGCGCATTCACACTAGCATCGGCTTGAAATACGACCGTCAGGCAACTATCCGTAGCAACGACTACTCCCGGCGAACCTGTACCCGTATGTGAACTAATCAGCGGCGCACTTTCATTTTCTCCATCATAAATAAAGAGTTCGTCAAAGCCATTTTCTACATTAAATTCAGTAAAATTCAACAAGACACACTGCCCTACACTATCCGGCTGCGGACAGATAACGGTAACAGCATTTTCACCACCACTGTAATCTTCATCCGCTCCGCCACTATCATAAAATGTAGCATCTGTACAGTCCAACATATAAATAATCGGCATACTACAATCCATCGAACTTTCAATATCAAGGTTGATTTCGCCGGTATCGTTTTCATCCGTTCCCGAAATTTGTACATAATAAGTATCGCCAAATTGAATGCCCGTAACAAACAAATCAACTGCGCCATTGGTGCTGTTATTGCAGCCAAGAGGCATGAGCGTATCACACATACCTGCATACAAAGCCACACTTGCCGCACTGAGAAAACTCGTTATCTTGACCCTTACTTCATTGGAAGAAGCCTCAAAACTGTACCAAACATCAGCGGCAGGACTCGGCATATCATTTCCATCCATACAATCCGCTTGTGTGATGTAGGGCATGGGTGCAGTCGCACCCGTATTGTCCACACAGAATGAACTTGTAGCAGGTATAGCTGCGGGGCAAGGCGAAGGTGGAGTTAATATTCCTAAATCACAGGCAATATCGCAAGCATCGGGCAGGTCACAAGTTGGTGTATCACCTTGACAAGGCGGCGGCGTACCACATGGCAGACAAGTAATTTCGGCTGTCCAACCCGGTCCGTTCACACTTACATCCGAATCAAAAAACACCGTAATACAACTATCCGTAGAAAATACCAATCCGGGCGAATCCGCACCCGTATAGGCACCAATGAGTGTACCGTCTTCGGTAGGTCCGTCATAAATAAATAAATCGTCGAAGCCTGCTTCAATATTAAATTCAGTAAAATTAGCATACACACACTGCCCCGTGCTGTCGGGGTCAGGGCAAATAATCGTCACAATTTCTTCGCTACCGGAATAATCTCCATTCGGTCCGCCACTATCGTAAAATATGCCGTCACAGGTCTGAATATCCGGCGGTGGCGTAGGACAAGTCAAGCCACAAGACCAGTTCAATTCAAATCCTGCCAGCTGATTGCCACCATCCGAACCAAAGGTAAGCGTAATACAGCCTTCGGTCGGGATATTAAAAAACAGATTTTCTCCGTCACCGCTCAAAGTTTCTATCAGTGTTCCATCGGTGCTATTTTCACCATCATAAATTGTGAGGGCATCAAATATAGCTTCGGTTTCCAAACTCACTACATTCACCCAAATACAAGCATGAGGTTCCGTCGGACAAATCGAATATTCAAAGGCTTCAAAAGCCCCATAATTGCCATCCGGTCCGCCTGTATCATAGAGGATACCGCTACATTCATTAGTGGTCGTATTAGTAATAATATTTGACGAAAATTCATCTATACACAATTGAAATGTACCATCGCCGCCCGTAGTGGCAACATTTACACGAACATAATACATTTCCAAAGGGTCAAGCGACAAAACATCGAGCGAGACATTATTTTCACCCGCTGCGCCCTGCATACAAATCAATTCGGCAAAGCCACTACAATCGCCGCGATACACTGCAACCTGCGGTTGTTGCATCGTCGTACCCATCACGTTTATCGTTAAATCAATTACCGTAGCTGTGGTCGAGAAAGTAAACCAGACATCATTTTGGTCAGTATCCCAAGCGGGTGTACATAATGTCGGGATTCCATATCCGGTGCTTGTCGTAGCATTTTCGGTACTAAATTCCTCCAAACCGGAACAATATTCCAAAATACTCGTAATATTAATAGCATCGGCACATTCATCATTTGCCGGTTGGCTGAACGCAGAAGCCGTCAGCAATAGGTTTAGGATAATTATAGTCAATGTTCTTATCATAATACGAGTATTTGGATATTCATTTTGGGTATAAATTTGAACAAGTTTATCTAAACCATAAAAGTAGTTGACACTTTTGGAATTTGAAAAAATAATTTAGACCTCCGTTTACTAAACTTTTTGAAGTTTAGTAAACGTACATAAGGCACTAATTTTTAAGCTATTACAAATTTCGGTAACATGCTTCTCCGATAGCTATCGGAGACTAAACTCGAAAAATTTAGTAAACGGATTACTTACATTTTGTGTAATATTTAATTTCATAAAGTGTCAACTAATCAGATAAACTTGTCAAATTTTGGTTAAAAATAAAAAATAATAAATATGAAATATAAAAGTGTCGATAGTGAGCGATTATAATATTTTATGTTTTATTATTTTTGACAATTTAAAAATTAATAAAATATAAAAATATTATATTAACTTCACGTTATCCCCCTTTTACATTTTAAATTTGATACTTTACATTTTATCTTTTAAAAAAAACATTTTATGCGTAAAAGTAAACTTAATTAAGTTTACTTTTTTAATTATTCGACTAAAATAATTGATTTTAAATGATTAAAAAAGAAAAAAGTGCCTTTAAATCTAATGAAAATGTCAATAATACAAACCATAACCGCTCAATTATATTTTTTTATAAAACTCTCTGTTATCAATAACATAAAACAGATATAATTTTTCTTACCTTTACTTATAAAATCTAAATCCAAAGTAAGCTGCTTTGTTATGCAAACCAAATATAATATATTATTCATTGATGATAATGAAATGAACAATTCGCTCACCGAAGCGATTATTGACATCGAAGAACTCCCCATTGAACCAATGATATACTCCAACCCGCTGGAAGCCTTAGAACATCTCAATACTATCAGCTCTGAACCCGCTTTTCCAAGCCATATCTTTGTGGATGTCAACATGCCTCAATTGAGTGGTTTTGCTTTTGTCGAACGCTTTGAAAGCACTTTTCCTGAAAAGGACATACAAATATATTTCCTCAGTGCCTCCATAGTCGAAGAAGATAAAAACAAAGCCATGCAATTCAAATCCGTCTGTGGCTACCACGAAAAACCTTTTTCACTCGAAATTGCCAATGCAGTTTTTAACTTTGAGAGTTAGAGAGAGAAGAGTGTGAGAGTATAGAGGTAAGCACTTTACTCTCACACTCTTTACTCTCACACTCTACACTCTCACACTCTTCTCTCTAAATGAAAAATCAACTCAAATACGACCTTCGCGGGGTATCTGCCACTAAAGACGAGGTACACGCCGCTATCAAAGATTTGGATAAAGGTCTCTATCCTCGCGCTTTTTGCAAAATCTTGCCCGACATTGCAGCCAATGACCCCGACTATTGCAACCTTATGCACGCCGACACCGCCGGTACAAAAACTGCTCTGGCTTACCTTTATTGGAAAGAAACGGGCGACCTTAGTGTGTGGCGTGGTATAGCCCAAGATGCCATCGTGATGAACCTCGACGACATGGCATGTGTCGGATGTACGCAGGGTATTCTCCTTTCTTCCACCATTGGTCGCAACAAAAATCTTATCTCCGGCGAGGTCATCAGCACCCTCATCAACAGCACTGTAGCATTTGCCCAACAACTCCGCGAACATGGTATTGACCTACATCTTGCAGGCGGCGAAACGGCTGATGTCGGCGATATTGTTCGTACCATTGATGTGGGTTATACGGCTTTCGCCAGAATGAAGCGTAGCGAATTGATTATCAATAAAATACAAGCCGGAGATACTATCGTCGGTCTAGCATCTTACGGACAAGCCACTTACGAAACTGAGTATAATGGCGGCATGGGTAGTAATGGACTTACCTCTGCCCGTCACGATATTTTCAATAAAGAGTATTCCGAAAAATACCCTGACAGTTATGACCCCAACACACCCGATGAAGTTATTTATATTGGCAATAAAAAACTCACAGATACGCTTAATATCAATGGGCAAGACATTCCCGTTGGTAAACTCGTCCTCTCCCCTACCCGTACCTTTATGCCTGTTTTAAATGAGGTTTTCAAACACCTCAAAAAAGAAATCAATGGCATCATCCACTGCACCGGAGGCGCACAAACCAAAGTCCTCAAATTCACTGAAGGAGTCCATATTATAAAAGACAATCTTTTCCCCACTCCTCCCCTATTCCAACTTATCCATGATGAATCCGGTACTGATTGGAAAGAAATGTATCAGGTATTTAATATGGGCAATCGGATAGAATTTTACCTGCCTCCCCAATATGCCCAGACCATTATTGATATTGCCCGCAGTTTTAATATTGATGCACAAATTATCGGAAAAGTAGTTGCTTCCGATACCAATAGATTGACTATTGACAGTATTTATGGTAACTTTGAGTATGAGTGAATCAGTTAATTGGTTAATCAGGTTATCGCGAATTGTTTTTTATAAAAAACAATTCATATAAATACCTGATTACTCGATTACCTAATT
Organism: uncultured Saprospiraceae bacterium; assembly: GCA_938028705.1. Lineage (GTDB taxonomy): Bacteria > Bacteroidota > Bacteroidia > Chitinophagales > Saprospiraceae > JAHDEO01. Next base: position 11,178 of record CALIZI010000471.1, read on the forward strand.
AACTGGTCAACTAATAAACCGATTAACTAATTCCAACCAATCAACAAAAATGATTATACAATTAGAAAAAAACATTACCGACATCCAACGCGCTACGCTTGAAGCCAAACTCAATGCGATTCAATACAAAACCGCAGAAGTCTCTACACAGTATTCGGAGTACATTGTTGGGGTTGGTAAAAAAGAATTTGATATTCGCTCCATTGGCACTATGCCGGGCATACGCGACATACATCGCGTCAGTGATGCTTACAAATTGGTCTCAAAAAAATGGCGGGTGGAAGATACCATTATTGAACTTGGTGATGGTCTCAAAATCGGTGGCGGACACTTCGAGATTATGGCAGGACCATGCTCCATAGAATCCGAAGAACAAATCGAAACGACCATAGAGCATTTGGTCAAAAATGGGGTTCGTATTATGCGCGGCGGTGTGTATAAGCCACGCAGCTCACCTTATTCTTTTCGCGGTTTAGGTATTGATGGTTTGAAACTTTGGCATCAAAAATCTCGTGAAGCAGGCATCAAAATCATCACCGAAGTTATGATGACCGACCAGATAGATGACATGCTGGAGTATGTCGATATTTTTCAGGTTGGCGCACGTAATTCACAGAATTTTAACCTCTTGGATGCACTCGGCAAAATTGACAGACCTGTTATGTTAAAACGAGGTATTTCGGGTACTATTGATGAATTGCTACAGTCTGCCGAATATATTTTTTCCAATGGTAATGAGCGCATTTTACTTTGCGAGCGTGGTATCCGAACTTACGAAAAAGCCTACCGCAACTGTATGGACATCAACGCCATAGCCATGCTCAAAGAAAAAACGCATCTGCCTGTTATTGCCGACCCTTCACATGGTATTGGGGTTCGTCGTTTTGTGGAGAGTGTTGCACTTGCCGGTGTCATGGTAGGTGCTGACGGTGTGATTTTTGAAGCCCACCAATGTCCTGAAAAAGCATTTTCTGACGGGCAGCAAACACTCAATTTTGATGAAGCCGATGCACTGTTTACAAAATTGAGAAAGACATTCGCTTTCAAGCAAAATCTCTAACGCAAACTTTCAATTTGCCAAAAAACTAAAAGAGCAAATCTTGTCGAGATTTGCTCTTTTTTATTTTTATATTAAAAAAATTACATTATTAATATTTTTCTATGTTAAAAGAAAAATCTAGGGTTCAATAATTTTTTGTTGCGGCTTCTAAAGCAGTACTCTGCCATGACTTCAAAAGTGCCGTTATTATAGTCTTGCAATTCGGTCAGGCTGTAGTCATAGCCCAATCCGATACGGAACTGTTCGGCTGCTTGGAAGAGC
>CALIZI010000472.1 GCA_938028705.1 uncultured Saprospiraceae bacterium
GCAATGATTTTCAAGTAATTGAATGTTGAGTTAAAACTACACTTGACAGCTAAAGCAGTCATTACAGCACGCTCAATCTATATTTATTAAATCAAAGAATCATTTTGACATTATAAATCCACTTATGTGTGTCACACTCAATTGTTAAAAAATCTTAACAAATTATTTATTTTCATCAATTATTCGAGCAGTTTATGCACTTTAGGTGTGCCCACTTCGGGCATTTCAATCAAAATCGAAAAGCCCTTTTTGATAGCCTTTTGCTTTATCATATCAATATCGGCATTATAAGTTTCATCCTTATGATATTGATAATAGCTATACCGCGAAAACTCGTCGGTGGGTCTGCCATTTATCAATGAAATCCCCGAAAGTGAAGTTGCCACAAAGGGCGCACCATACTCCCTGTAATGCTGCATATCCCAATACAAGCGATTAGTCGGCGGAATCCACAAACAAGCTTTTCGTTTGAATGAACGGGGTTTGTCATTCAGTGTCTTCAATTGCTGAATCCATAGATAGCGTGGGTCGGTTGTTATATTTTTTTGAGCTTGGTATATTAATGTGTTGCGATTTACAGAAGTCAAATCATCTGTTTGGAGCAGTGTTTTTCGTATCGTCAAATTTTGCTGAATAGGTACAGGAACTTGTCGCAAATATGCCTTAGCACCAAACCATACCACAGTTATCAGCGCAATACTTATCGCAATTTTTAATATTGACGAAAAAATAAGGCTTTGAGTTGTATGTTCTGAATTTTGTACCTTGAACAAAGGTAGTTTTCTGAATGCCGACCACATTATCGGCAGCAAAGCTACCGTCATTACCGCCCCGAAATAGACCTGATAACCCGTAAAATAAACGCTATTGTGCTTCAAATTAATCAGCGCAATTGGTACAAAACCAAGTACAGGAATAATGATAAGCAGTTCTGGAATAAATGTTTTACTATATATTTTATTATATACATTTTTTATGATTAAAAACAAAAACGGAATGAGAGACAGGGAATAATACAGCCATGTTTTCGGATAAAATAAATCCATGACAGTCCGTAGCGTATGTCTGGGGCTGAATCCTGCATTGGCACTGCCGCCTGTTTCATGATTGTATTTATAAATGAGGATAAACATTGCCAGGCTAGTCGTAAAAAGCAGGCATTGAGGGAGTGATTTGTACCATTTGTGTCGCAAAAATAACCAAGCATATACGCCCACGAGAATAAAGCCAAAAGAGATTTTAAATAAAGCCAATATCCCCGTCAGTATGCTTATCACAACGATTTCCGCCCACCTTTTTATGTACAAATATTTGAACCATAAAGAGAAAATCAGCATACTCAAAATGGCTGCCATCAAGGTAGATTCGCCGTACAGTGCGCCCGACACACGCATGATAAGCGGAATAAAAAAAACGAAAATAAAAAAGACCGCAACAAAATCACCACTGCTGATTTTTTTTAATTTTTCCCATGTACCTGAAGTGATATGATGAAACAAGCGCACATCCATCACCAGCAAAAACAGGGATTTGAACAATAAAGGAAGAAAGATAACAAAGAGTGAAAAGTTATAAAATTTGACCGGAGCAATCTGCAATAAATCCGAAAAACGCCCTGCCACAAAATGACTTGCCCAATGGTAAGGCAGATACACATTGCCGTCCAATCCGCTAGTAGCGAAGCCATGCGTATTCATCAGATTTGCGATACCTGCGTGGTATATCAGGTCAATGTGTGCCTCGCCCAGTGCGATTTTTTCAAAGTACAAGGGGTTGTGACATTTGCCGCCCCATAGTGCCGCAGCAAAATAAACTGCCGTCAGCAAGCCCATAATCAATGCCGCCAATTTTCCTGTACCCAGCAATTTTCGTAAAAAATCAATCAATAAAACCACCGCCACCACGATACAGATATACGGAAAAAACGACCCGACGAAAGGTACAAAACTCAGCAAGAGCAGCGAAAACCAAATATCAAGCGTCACCAGTGTCACAGAGATATTATCTTCACGAAGCCATGAAAGACGAGCAAAAAAATCGGGCAGGAGCAGCATCCAAATTGCCAAGCCTGCGGTACTCAACATATCAAGCAGGCTATTGTCGGCAAAGCCCATTCTCAGTACACCATATACCGACACCATGACTGCTACAAAAGCAAGGCAGAATATATTGACTGATATAGTGGCAGAACGCTTGCGGATTGTCATATATTTATTTTCACATTTTACAGGTAGTGCAAAGATAAGAAGTATGTTGGTTTAGCCAAAAAATCTGACCATTTGAAATTTGGACAAAATAGGAATTAGTCTCGGCTGAGCAGAGAGGGAAACTCGGTTTAAAACCCTAATTCATTGATAATCGATTGAATAAATTTTATTAACAAAACAAAACATGTAATTAAATATATTTTGTAAAAATCTAAATAAGTCCCGATAGTTATCGGGATTATCTAATTCCCCAATTCCCCAATTTCCTTTGTCTAAAGTCTAATGACCATTGACTACTCATTCAAGCCCCAATCATAGTCCAGATAAGTCACTTTGGCATCAGTGGCGGTTTTGATATTGCTGTATTGATTGATGTATGCTATGAGTGTGGTCTTTTTCGTAAAATCCTTTTTAAACCATGAAAAAATCTTGGAGAGTTTGGCATTATCTGCAAAGACCTGATTTTTGGAATGGTCGTTGAGAAAAGCACGGGCTTGAGTGTTGAGTTGGCTGTCAATTTTTTCTGCGGTAAAGGCTTCATTCCACAAATCGGGGCAGGAAATCGAAGCACAAACTATTGCAAAATGTATGCGCGGTTCGTCAAATTGCTTTCGCAAAATTTCGTGTTCGATATGGTTTAAATTGTATGTATTACCTTCTATTTCAATGAATTGTATATCCCATACCGAATTTATCAAAGGCAATCCGTTTTTTATTTTCTTAATACTTTCTATCGGATAATGTTTGAGAATCAACTCCACCGTATAGGCGTTGTAGGCATTAATCCAGTATGTAAGCTGTTCATTTTTTGACCAGTTTTTATCGTTGGGATGATGTGTATTTAGTAGTGCCAAATATTCATCAAACCGCACTTTGTCAGTTTGAAAACCTTTGTAATTTACTTTACCGCCAACAACGTGTTTTTGTAATAATTCATGCCAAATATCATGATTAATAGGCATGGAAGTGGACGCTACGATTTGTTTATTATTGGTATTGCAAGATAAAAATAAAATAAAAAACAGTAGCATCACAAAAGCGGTGGGTTTAAATTCACCGCTTTTGTGATGTAGGCAAATTATGTGATATATTTTTTTCATAATATTCAAATAAAAAGAGCGAGTAAGGGTAATTTACTCGCTCTCATTTTTTTGATGACAGCCAAATGGATTAGCCTGTTCAACTAATTACCCAATCAACTGATTAACTAATCAACTTTACTTAATCAACGACTGCAATTTCATCGCCAATCCCATATCGCCTTTGATTTTGACTTTACCGCCCATGACGGCAGACATCGGGTTGAGGTCACCGCTCATCATCGCTTGAAAATCCTCAATAGAAGCAACAATAACAGTGTCCGCATCATCGTCAGCTTCGCTGACCACGTTGCTGTCGCCTGTACCGTCAATGAATAATTTATTACCGTCAAGGTCAAATTTCAGTTTTTTACCGAAGGCAGGAGCTGCACTTGCTTTGGGTTCAATCGCGCTTTTAATAGCTTCAAAACTCATAATTATTTGATTATTTTGATTATTAGAAATTCCATTTTGTGTGCCGTTTTGGGTCGCTTTTCGGGGGCTGTGACTTGAAGTGGCTTTTTTGTAACCTTGCCCGTCAATCACAATTTTGGCAATGATGTCACGCATGATTTCCGACGTACCGCCGCCTATCGTACCTACGCGCACATCACGATACATTCGTGCCATCGGATACTCCTCCATAAAGCCGTAACCGCCGTACATTTGGAGGCATTGTGTAGAGACTTTTTCGCACAATTCGGTAGCAAGCAACTTCGCCATCGAACACAGTTTGACATCATATACATTATCCGCATACAAACGACAGCAATGGTAGCTAAAGGCTTTGAGGGCTTCAATTTCACTTGACATTTGCGCGATCCGATGACGCAAGACCTGAAAACGATTTATCGGACGACCAAATGCTTCGCGCTCCGACATATATTGCAGCGTCTTTTCCAGTGCGTGTTCCATAGCCGTCACACCGGCGGGAACTGCCACCAATCGCTCCAATTGAAGCCCGTTCATCAGGTAATAAAATCCCCGCCCTTCCTCGCCTATGAGGTTTCCGACAGGTACTTTTACATTGTCAAAACTCAACTCCGCCGTATCCGAAGCGTGCCAACCCAATTTCTTCAATTTGCGTGCCGATACGCCTTCCGCATTGCGGTCAATCACTATCAAACTCACACCTGCTGCGCCCGCTTCGGGGTCTGTTTTGCATACCGTTACGATAAAATCACCATATACACCGTTGGTAATGAAGGTTTTAGAGCCATTGATGATGTAGTGGTCACCTTTGCGTACTGCACGGGTTTGTATATTTTGAGCATCCGAGCCTGCGCCGGGTTCGCTGATACCAATCGACCCAATCAAATCCCCACTTATAACGCCGGGCAGGTATTTTTGTTTGAGTTCGTCAGAGCCATATTTCAAAATATATGGAGAAGACATATATTGTGTCACCTGTTGTGTAATCGCAAAACCGCCGGAGTTCATGCGCCCCAATTCTTCATTGAATACGACATCAAAAAAGAAATCGAGATTTGAGCCGCCATATTCTTCGGGGTAAGTCAAACCCAAAAATCCCATGTCACCCATTTTTTTCCAAATATCACGCGGGATACGGCGGTCTTCTTCCCATTTATCAATATGCGGACGGACTTCTTTTTCTAAAAAATTCCGAAAACTCTCGCGAAACATTTCGTGGTCTTCGTTGAAGTGATAATTTTTCATTGCTTCTTTTTTTGATTGAAACCTATTTTTCTACGTTTTGGTTTTGAGGTACCAAATTGGTACCTAAAGTTTGAGTCTTTGGAGATACCAATTTGGCATCTCCAAATCTTGAAGTCACAAACTATTTTAATTTAAGCGTACATCTATATTCAAAGTCTTTTTTTAATAAAATTATTTTTTAAATAATTTATAATTAATTAAAATAAAAATTTTTATAAAGTTAAAAATAAATAAAGTGTAATGTTTTTTATTTCTTATAAAATCTCAAACCGGATAATTGGAGGTTGCAATTTGTGACCTCCAATTGTTTTTTTGGAGATCACAGAATGTGATCTCCAAGTTTGAGGTACCAATTTGGCACCTCAAGTTTCGGTAAAGGTCATCACAAATTGCGATAAGCTATCTGACTTTTTTATTTTTAACGGTGACAAAGATAACTTTTTAAAATTAAAAATAGATGCGTAATTCGTCGATTACATTTGAAAATTATACTATAATTGTGTATTCATCTAATCTGATTTCAAGGGGGTGCAGGACAAATCTTTAATTTTAGTAAAAAAATGATTTAATGCGAGTTCTGTAATGACTGCTTTAGTTGTCAAGTACTTTTTTATTTGAACTTTATAATTAATTTAAAATGAATTACTTATGCAATGCATCTTGTTATTCACTTGACAGCTAAAGCAGTCATTACAGGGTCTTAATTGCTCTCAGTTCAATTTGAAATTAAAGATTTGTCCTGCACCCTTTCAAGGTTATTTTAATTTATTTGATAAACCAAATTTGAAATTGTCACATCCAAAACAAGAATTTCCTCCACTATTCCCTTCTGGTTTTCACGATATTGAAATCGAACAATTCGACCGTTATTTTATCGAACCATTTGAGGATAGAAGCAGAAGATTGTTTTTGAAGGAGCGTTTTTTTGCATTATTGAATAAAATAGCCGAATATGGATTGACGGTTCTTATGCTACGGAAAAAGAACATCCCGGAGATATTGACCTGATGATGATATACGAATTAGAGGATGAGGATGCTTTGAGTGTAGAAAAACACCGGATTTTAGATTACATCATCAACAGCCCTGACATTAAAACTGACTATAATTGTGATTTGATATGTACGTATTCGGAGGATTTAGAAGTGATAAATTTTTACAAAGAATTATATGGATTTTCAAGAAAAGGCGAACACAAAGGTATTGCAAGATTCAGATATGTCGCAAATAGCGAGAACAAAATCTCTAATTGAACAATTGAATCAACTTATAGCTAATAAAGAGGCCCAACTACAAAAGCCGGATGCAAAACGAGCTATGATGTTGACGCTGAAAAACTTAAAAAAACATCGAAGTGAACTCGAAGAAGAACTACGAATTGCTATTGGCGGTAATAATGAAGAGCTTATAGAAGAAGGAATCAATAAATAGCCAACCATCCTACTCCCACTGACTCTCTCGTTGCACCAAATATTACTCCTACCAATACGGTATTGAGTAAACGTAAAACGATTTTGCAAATCGTCATCCACGTCAGAATTTTGCTGACTTAATGTGGCGACCTGCAAAATCGTTTTGTATTTCTGCCAGTACTATGGGTAAACTTAATTGACGTATTAGCCTAAAATTTTTCAATAAAAATGTCAGACCACTTATTCATCTCCAAAGATATGAACTTGAGATCACAGTTTGTGACTTCCAATTGTTTTTTTGGAGATTACAGAATGTGATCTCCAAGTTTGAGGTACCAATTTGGTACCTCAAGTTTCGGTAAAGGTCATCACAAATTGTGATAAGCTAATTGACTTTTTTATTTTGAATCAACATGATGCACATTTTTATTTGTAACGGTGACAAAGATAACTTTTTAAAATTAAAAATAGATGTGTAATTCGTCGAATACATTTGAAAATTATACTATAATTGTGTATTCATCTAATCTGATTTTAAGGTTATTTTAATTTATTTGATAAACCAAATTCAAAGTTGTCACATCCAAAACAAGAATTTCCTCCACTGTTCCCTTCCGGTTTTCACGATATTGAAATCGAACAATTCGACCGTTATTTTATCGAACCATTTGAGGATAGAAGCAGAAGATTGTTTTTGAAGGAGCGTTTTTTTGCTCTGTTAAATGAATTATATCAGATTGGAATAGACTTTGAAATGTGGATTGACGGTTCTTATGCCACTGAAAAGGAAAATCCAAATGATATTGACCTGATGTTGATTTGCAAATTGGAAGATGAAGATAAATTGTCGGTTGAAAAACATCAGGATTTTGATTATCTTGCGAATAGCAGCGAAATCAGAGACCGTTATCATTGTGATTTCAAATTTGCTTATTCGGATTATTCCCCTCATTTAGAGGTTATAGAACGCTACAGAGAATTATACGGATTTTCGAGAAATAAAGAGCCTAAAGGCATACCAAGACTTAAATATGTCGCAAATAGCCAGAACAAAATCGTTGATTGAAGAATTTAATCAACTCATCGCTAAGGAGAAAGTTCATCTGAAAGAATCAGGTGGTCGTAGGGGACTTATGCTAAGTCTTAAAAATTTGGAGAAGCATCGGGATGAGTTGGAAAAAGAACTCCGAATTGCCAATCTCAACCGATTTAAGGAAGTCATCACATTAAGATTTAAAGGGGATAAAGCGCAATATGGTACATTGCCATTGGGTATAGCGGGAGGGTTGACCAAGTCTTTTTCAAATGCTGTTTTTGAGACATCCAAGTATCTGAAATTTGGTATAAAGGAAGGACAGGAGATAGAAAATATCATCCATGAAACGATAGATTTACGCTTGGAAGATATAGCACCCGGCTCAACGATATTGCGTATTTCAGGAAAAACATCGCCCGATTCATTTGGAAACAGTCTCATACAGCGTGTTTTCACAAATATGTTTAATTTATTTAAATGTGAATCATACCATGATATTTCCGGTATCATTTCAAATCTTGGTACAAACAGCATCAAATATTATATAGATTTTTTTGGTGAAATGAATAACAGTAATTTGGAAATTGAGATAAACTGGAACTCACCGGAAAATCAATCTATGTACTGGAAAGGTACGAAAGATAAAATTATCAGACTACACAATGCACTCAATCAAATCGACATCAGAGAAGCAGAGACCATAGATTTTGAGGGAAAACTCGTCAGCATCAGTTCAAAGGGATTATTTGAATTGGCTACGGGTGACAACGGACACATTAAAGGAAAATTTCCAAGTGACTTATTATCTGCCATGAGAAATTTCCATATTGATGACGAATGTAAAGGCAAGCTATCAAAACAAACATTTTTTAATTCGCATACACAAAAAGAAAAAGCAGAATACACCTTAGAGCATATTAGCAAACAATAAAGCCTACAAGCATCACATACCTGCCATTTTTCCGTAAATTTGCCCCATGAAAATCAAAGGACACATAGTTGACATCCTCAACAAGCGTATATATAAAGGTGAAATATTGGTCGAAAACGGCTACATTGAATCCATTAGTGAGACTGACGATGCGCCCGACCAATACATCCTGCCGGGCTTCGTTGATGCCCATATTCATATCGAAAGTTCGATGCTTGTGCCGTCCGAATTTGCGCGGATAGCCGTCACGCATGGTACGGTGGCTACGGTCTCCGACCCGCACGAAATTGCGAATGTCTTGGGTGTAGAAGGCGTGCGATTTATGGTGGAAAACGGTAAAAAAACGCCTTTGAAATTCAACTTCGGTGCGCCCTCCTGCGTACCTGCCACCACTTTTGAGACGGCAGGCGCGGTGGTCACACCCGAAGATATTGACGAGCTATTGAGCAGCCCCGATATTTGCTACCTCGCTGAAATGATGAACTATCCGGGTGTGATTTTCGATGATGAAACCGTCCATAAAAAAATCGAAATCGCCAAGCGACACAACAAACCTATCGACGGACACGCCCCCGGCTTACGCGGCGAAAAAGCCCGCAAATACATCGCCGCAGGTATCAGCACTGACCACGAGTGTTTCACGTATGAAGAAGCCCTTGAAAAACTCCAACTCGGCATGAAAATTATCATTCGGGAAGGTAGTGCCGCCAAGAATTTTGAAGCCCTGATCGACCTGCTGCCCGACCACTACGAGCGCATGATGTTTTGCTCCGACGATAAGCATCCCGATGATTTGATAGTCGGACATATCAATCAAATTGTCATTCGTGCATTGGCAAAAGGTGTGGATATATATAAGGTCTTACAAGCGGCTTGCATCAATCCGATTCAACATTATGGGCTTGATGTGGGCTACCTCCGACATGGCGATGCAGCGGATTTTATTGTGGTCAAAAACCTGACGACTTTCGAAGTATTACAAACGTATATCAACGGAAAATTGGTGGCAGAAAATGGCAAGTCGCAACTCCCGCCTGTCGATTTTTCTATTTTAAATAATTTTAATACAAATAAAAAACAAGTCAGCGATTTTACCCTTACGGAAAATGCAAAAACCATTCGCGTGATAGAAGCCCTTGACGGTGAATTAATTACAAATCAAATTGAAGCATCTGCCAGCCTTGAAAATGGAAAATTGGTATCGAATACAGCGACTGACATCCTCAAAATTGCTATGGTGAATCGCTACAAAAATGCGCCCGTGGCAGTCGCATTTATCAAAGGTTTTGGTTTGAAAGAAGGCGCGATAGCTTCCTGCGTAGGGCATGATTCGCACAATATCATCGTAGTAGGTATGGACGATGAATCACTGTGTAAGGCAGTCAATTTGATTATTGAAAACAGGGGCGGTATCTCGGCTGTCGCCGGAGGCGAAGAACGGGTGTTGCCACTACCCGTAGCCGGAATTATGTCGGATAAAGACGCACATACCGTTGGTCGTGCTTACGGAGAAATTGACCAATTTGCCAAGACATTAACGCATGTAGGGGAAGGGCATGCCCTTCCCCTACATGCACCCTTTATGACGCTGTCATTCATGGGTTTACTGGTGATTCCTGCTTTGAAATTGAGTGATTTGGGTTTGTTTGATGGGGCTAAATTTGAATTTGTGGATGTAGTGGTGGCGAATGATGGGGTTTAATTTTTTATAAAGCAAAAATTTACATCAGTGTATTGTGAATGTTGAAAGATGTCCGGTATTTTATTTCCTTCTCTTATTTATTTGTTGCTGAAACTGTCTTTTTAGAGTGCATTTCAGCAACCAATAATTTTTATTAGTTGCTGAAATGTGCATAAAAAAAGTAGTTTCAGCAACCAATAGATGCTTTTTGAAGACATTACTAAAACCAACAAACAACTTACTTGGGTCTTTATCTCCACTTACGGATTGATACAGAATGAATATAGTTTGGAGTTGATACATCGATCATTGACACTGGATGATTTGTTTTGAGGGAAGGTGAAGATTAGATGCGGTTTTGAATTGTTCCGAAACATAAATCCACAAACGTTTGCGGAGAATAAAGTGTTTATTCTCCGCAAATTTAAGGAGAATAAGCCGTATATTTACCGCAAACAAAGATTCCAGATGCTAAAATATATTTATCAGTACGAAAATTGGCCTCATTTTACTTGGGATGAACGCGAAATTCAAGCTATACTTGGTAAAGTACGTCATTTGCAGGGTAAGATTTTCGGAGAAATGAGTGCTTTAGGATTTTCGGAGAAGGAGGAAGCCATGCTATCCAATTTGACTACGGATGTCATAAAATCATCTGAAATAGAAGGTGAGCGACTCGACTATGAGCAAGTGCGTTCATCCATAGCAAGAAAATTGGGGATAGAGTATGCAGGTATGGTATATCCCGACAGAGATGTAGAAGGTGTAGTAGAAATGATGCTTGATGCTACCCAAAATTATAAAGAACAGCTTGACGAAGAACGTTTGTTTGGCTGGCATTCCGCCTTATTTCCAACCGGAAGAAGCAGCATGTACAAAATTGAGGTGGGAACTTATCGAAGCGGAGCTATGCAAGTTGTTTCGGGTGCCATGGGGAAAGAAAAGGTACATTATGAAGCACCGCCTCCGCAAGATATGAAAAAAGAAATGGATGAATTTCTGAAATGGCTCAATACCGAAACAAAGGTGGACGATGTGCTGAAAGCTGCGATAGCTCATTTTTGGTTTATTATCATACATCCTTTTGATGATGGTAACGGACGTATAGCGAGAGCCATTTCTGATTTATTACTTGCCCGTTCTGATGATAGTTCGTTGAGATTTTATAGCCTGTCGAGTCAAATACTTACAGAGCGCAAAATCTATTATGCTACCTTAAAAAAGGTGCAACACAGTAGCGGAGATATAACTGAATGGCTGTTGTGGTTTTTGGGTTGTCTGTACCGTGCTTTGGAAAGCACACAGGCAAGTATGCAGAAGGTCTTGAATAAAGCCGATTTTTGGGATAAATACCATGATACGGCATTGAATAGCCGCCAACGCCTTATGCTCAATAAACTCTTGGATGGTTTTGAAGGCAAATTAAAATCATCTAAATGGGCAAAAATTGCAAAATGTTCGCCTGACACTGCCTTACGCGATATCAAGGATTTGATAGAAAAAGGCATCTTAAAACAGGAAGCGTCAGGTGGGCGAAGTACCAATTACGAATTGGTTGATTTTTAAACGTAAGACGATTCTACAAATCGTCACATAGAAGAAGTTTAGGCTGGACGATTTGCAAAATCGTTTTACGTTAACCTAAGATCAACTTTTCTTTAAATTCTCAACTCCAATACATTTTTCCCAATGCTTTTTCCTTACTTTTGCTTCATAAAATAAAACGAAATGCAAAAGGAAAAAATAACATTCGACTACACACACGCACTACCTTTCATAGAGCAGAGCGATTTAGATAATATACGCCCCGAAGTAATAAAAGCTACTGCAACACTTGAAGCACAGAATGGTGCAGGAAAGGAATTTTTAGGTTGGCTCAATCTGCCGGATGAGTATGATGTCGCAGAATTTGCACGTATCAAATTGGCGGCACAACAGATACAAGACCAATCCGAAATCCTGATTGTCATTGGGATTGGCGGTTCGTATTTGGGGGCAAAGGCGGCGATTGAGTTTCTAAGCCATAGCTTCTACAATCATTTACCATTGGCGCAGCGGAAAACACCCGAAATTCATTTTGCCGGTACCAATCTCTCCGGTACTTACCTGACACATTTGATGGAATTGATAGGCGATAGAGATTTTTCCATTAATATCATTTCCAAATCCGGTACGACGACCGAACCCGCGATTGCTTTTCGTATTTTAAAACAAAAATTAATCGAAAAATATGGCGAAGCCGATGCCCGCAAACGCATCTATGCCACGACAGACAAAGAACGCGGCGCACTCAAAAAACTGGCAAACCAAGAAGGCTACGATACCTTTGTAGTACCGGACAATGTGGGCGGACGTTTTTCGGTACTGACCGCAGTAGGCTTGCTCCCGGTAGCCGTAGCAGGCGTGGATATTGATGCGCTGATGGAAGGCGCACACAGCGGCATGAAAACTGCCCGACAGCCTTTCGATAATAATCCTTGTTTGCAATATGTGGCTGTTCGTAACCTATTGTATCGCAAAGGAAAATATATTGAAATGTTGATTAATTATGAGCCGCGTTTGCAGTATATCGCGGAGTGGTGGAAGCAGCTTTATGGCGAATCGGAGGGGAAAGAAGGCAAGGGGATTTTTCCGGCTTCGGCAAATTTTACGGCAGATTTGCACTCGTTGGGGCAGTACATTCAGGAGGGGCATCGGCACTTGTTTGAGACGCTGATTCAAATCGAAAAACCCGACCTCAACCTCACGATACAAGCGGACGCAGACAACCTCGACGGCTTGAATTACCTTGCCGGAAAAACGCTGGATTTTGTGAATAAAAAAGCTGCCGAAGGTACACTCATGGCGCACGTTGATGGCGGTGTTCCGAATATCATTATTACACTCCCTGAAGCTACGGCTTACTACTTGGGGGCATTATTTTATTTCTTTGAAAAAGCCTGTGCCGTCAGCGGATATATGCTTGGTGTGAATCCTTTTGACCAACCCGGCGTAGAAGCCTATAAGCGGAATATGTTTCGATTGTTGGGGAAACCAATATAATATTTGGTAGTGCTACACATGTAATGCTTTCACCACAAAGGACACGAAGAACACAGAGGTCGAATAGACGAAGTAAGAAAACTAAGATAGTATAAGAAATTCATTATTAAATATTTAGAAATACTTTGTGAACTCTGCGTCTATTC
>CALIZI010000473.1 GCA_938028705.1 uncultured Saprospiraceae bacterium
ATTTTGAAAATCAAATTATTATTAAAAAACATTCACGTTATACACTTTTACATTTTACATTTATTATTTTACAACTTGTCCCGACGAATGACGGGATTTTACATTACAATAACGATTTTCACCTTATAGTACAGATGAGCGACCACTTTTCTAAACATACCCATTATTTCTATACAAGAAGGCTTAGAGCAAAGTTAGGTAAACATATTCAAAAAGCCATGCACGAACGCCGATTAAGTGTCAAGGATACCGCTACTATCATAGGCGCAATCACAGGTGCAGTATGTCGCTTGACAAGTGGACGGCATTTGCCACAGCATAATAAAGACATGAATAAAACCTAATTTAATCTCTTTAAAAAATCGCAACTTTCAAAAAAGAAACCACACATCAATCTCAATTCTCTCACAATTCCATAAGTTTTTAAAAAAAATTAATAACTTACAGGCTTACACGACAAAATCTAAATAAGTCATGGATAAATTAGGCTTTTTAAAAACTAAAAAAAACACACATCTCAAAAACCGTCAACTCAAACAACAGCGCAATATCATCCGCTATTTGGCACAATCCAAACAATCTTTGACCATCCCCGAAATTGTCGAACACCTCAAAATCAGTTTCCCCACCGGACTCAAACTCATCAAAAAACTCGTCGCCGACGGTTACGTACTCGAAGAAGGAAAAAGAGCCACCGACAACGGCAGACGACCCGCGCTGTACTCCCTCAATTACGAAAAATCTTACGTCGTAGGCGTAGAAATACTGCCCGGATTTATTCAAGTCAGCGTATTGAGATTGGATTTAGAAACCATACATAAATCACTCAACAACAAAAACTTCAAACTTACAGATACCGCCGATTGCGTCGATTATATCACTAAATTTATCCAAGACACCATTAAAGACGCAGGTATAAAACAAAGTCAGGTCATGGGCGTAGGTGTGGGTATGATTGGCAATAATTTCTATGTAAAACCCTACTACACCGAAACCAACAGCGACGAAAATAAACCCGCCAATTACTTCAAAGACAAAGGCATTTCCTTACAAGAACACCTTGAAAATGCCCTCCAACTTCCCGTCCTGATTGATAATGATACCCGCACGATTGCCATTGCCGAACAGGTCTTGGGATTGGCAAAAGGTGTGGACAATGTACTCGTCGTCAAAGTCAGTAGCACACTCGGTCTGAGTCTCATTCTCAATCGCCGTATTTATAAAGGCAGTCTTGGTTTTGCAGGAAATTTCAAGCATACCCAATTCGATAAAAACAACCGCTTATGTGTCTGCGGAAAAAAGGGCTGTCTTGGCACTATCGTCGGCGGTTACGCCCTCAAAGACGACCTCGCAGAAGCCCTAAATGCAGGCGAAACTTCCCTCCATTTCCAACAAAAAAATATCGACCAATACAGATACCACGACATACTTGATGCCGTACTAAAAGGTGATGAAGTCTCCATCCAACTCATTCAAAATCAAGGAACTAAACTCGGTATGGCACTCGGCAATCTCCTCAATTTATTTGACCCCGACCTCGTACTCATCAGTGGCGAATACGTCATGGTTCAAGATTTTTTCTTGGATGCCGTCAAAACAGGTCTCCGAAAAACCGCCCTCCTGCACGTCCTCAATAATTGCGCCGTCGAAGCCTCTACATTAGGCAGATACCTCAGCTCCACCGCAGGTGCTTGTATGTTTTTAAAGGCTTGCGATATGATTGAATACTGAGCAACCTCAACTTCAACCTCAACCTCAACTTCAACTTCAATTTCAAATTATAAAAAATAAAATAAACATTCGCGGGTGGACTCTCCTTTAGGAGTTGGAGGCGCGCGGTGGCAATTTTAATTCACGCAGAGAACGCAGAGTCCGCAAAGGAATAATAAAAACACTCTGCGCTCTCTGCGCCCTCTGCGTGAACTGCAAACAATAATCCGCCTTTCTCTAATTCTAAAAAATTAAATCACCATTTCTAAAATATTTCTCATAACATAATTTTATTATTAAATAAATTTAATAACTTAGCATTTCTAATTTAAGAAGTTACAAAAGACCAATTGAAAACCTTCCCCAGCCTAATTATTTAATCAACTAATTTGTCTAAAGTCAACTATGGACTATCGACTATGGACTAACAACTACGAACTATGAGACTTAAATTCCTCTCCATATTGATGTTGATGTGTTTCGTGCAATTTGCCTATGCACAACGCACCGTCACAGGAGTCATTGCAGACGAAAGTTCCGGCGAAACACTCATCGGAGCGAATGTGGTCGTCACAGGTACACAAGTCGGTGTTACCACGGATATTAATGGTGCTTTTTCTATCAAAGTTCCCGACGGCGCGAACTCACTAACCGTCAGTTACGTGGGCTACGCTGACCAAAAAATATCCATAGAAGGACAAAGCCAAATCAACGTCATCTTGAAGCAAGGAACAGACCTTGACGAAGTGGTCGTGACGGCATTAGGGGTGGTAGAAAAGCGGTCAAGACTCACTTATGCCGCCCAAAAAATAGATGCCAAAGAGCTAAACGTATCAAGAGTCGGCGATGTCGGGCAGCAACTGTCGGGGCAAGTGCCGGGACTTTCGATTACCACCAACAACGGGTCGGGCGTACAATCCTCCAGAATTATTTTGCGAGGAGAATCTTCGCTCAATATCAATCGAAACCAACCGCTTCTCGTAGTCGATGGGGCTTTGATTTCCAATGAATACATCGGTATCGGAACGGATGCCCACACCGGAAGCCTACCCATTGATTACGGCAACTCACTGACCGATTTGAATCCTGATGATTTCGAGGATATTACCGTTTTGAAAGGACCTAAAGCGGCGGCATTATACGGTTCGCGGGCATCGAATGGCGTATTGGTTATTCGTACAAAATCCGGTCTTGGAAAGCAAGGAGTAGGCGTTGAATTTTCGACAGGCATGCAGTTTGATGTCGTCAATCAATTTTGGGACGAACAGTTTGAGTACGGCGGTGGCGGTTACAATTCAGCCACAGGATTATACAATCAATTTCGCTCGGATTGGGGCGGAAATTTCGGACCGCTAACAGATGGCAGTGCCCTAGCGCAAGTAACGCCTTCTGAGCCCAACCCGGAAGCCACACCATTTGAGCAACGCGCAGACCGCAAAGGCTTTTTTGACACCGGAATCGGCACAAATACCAACCTCGCGCTCTCTTTTGCCAACGATGATATTTGGGGACGTTTGTCAGTGGGGCGTTTGTCCAGAAATGGAATTATTCCGAATACAGGTTACGACAAAAATAACGTGGGCTTGCGTTTGGGAACAAATATTACCGACAAATTAAGACTGGATTTTTCAGGAAATTATATCAATTCAGGCTCGCATAATGTACCCGAAATCGGTTATGCCTTCGGAGAGGGGCTGATGTTTCAGATGTTGTGGGTCATGAAAAATTTTGACTTGGATGCCTATGAAGATTATTGGTTGCCCGGACAACAGTACAAACAACAAAATTACTTCCTGAGTTGGGGCGTGAACCCACATCTGATTGTCAATGAAAACCTCAATGGTTTTACACACAACAGAAACTTCGGAAATGTAAAATTAACCTATAATATACTCGACAATCTTTCCGTTTTTGCTCGTATTTCAAGAGATGCTTACGATGATTTGAGAACTTCTCAAAAAGCCCCCGGACAACCCACCGTTGCCAACGGAAGATACCGCGAACAAGATGCCAGTTTATCCGAAACCAATACAGATATTTTCATGACTTATGTGGAAAATTTATCGGATAGAATGGAAGTGAAAGTTAATTTAGGTGGAAATTTATTCACCCAAAAAATCAATAATAAGATAGCCGAAACCCGCGATTTGGCGATTCCCGGTATTTACAGCCTGTCCAATGCCGCCGATATTCCTTTGATTGACCAATATGATGCTGAAAAAAGAATCAACAGTGTATATGGTGCGGTTAATTTGGGATTTGATGAGAAAATATACCTCGACCTCACTGCGCGAAATGACTGGTCATCCACCTTGCCTTCCGACAATAATTCTTACTTCTATCCGTCGGTCGGTGTGAGTGCGATTTTATCTAAAATGATAAATATGCCGGCTGCCGTTTCCAATGCAAGATTACGCGCCAGTTACGCCGAAACAGGCAACGACACCGACCCATATCTCACCAATCGAGTCTTCGCAACGGGCTTGATTCCCGGCTCTATTTCCAATTCAGATTTACTCGTCAATCCCGAATTAAGACCCGAAAGAACGGGTGCTATCGAGGTCGGTTTGGACTTAGAATTTCTCAAAAGTCGCTTAGGACTTTCGCTCGATTATTACCAGAATACAACGCAAGACCAAATCTTGCGAGCCGATATTTCTCATGCTTCGGGCGCGACTGCCAAGCTCATTAATGCAGGTAAAATCCAATCTTCCGGCGTTGAGGTCTTACTCACCGCCAAGCCTGTACAGACCAAAAAAGTTGGTTGGAATACCATGTTTAATTGGCAAACCAATCAGGCACAAGTCCTTGAATTAGAGGAAGGTGTAGAAACATTTATCATCGCACAAGGACCCGAAGGCGCGACCATAGAAGCCCGTCCGGGCGGACTGATGGGCGATATTTACGGACGCGGATTTGCCCGTTCTCCTGACGGACAAATCATTTACGACACCTCCACAGGCATCGCTATTCCACAAACTGCCAGCGAAAAAATCAAAGTCGGAAACTATAATCCCGACTGGACTTTGGGCTGGATAAACAACCTGAATTTCGGACAAGTCAACCTCCGCGTTCACTTGGATTACAGAAGCGGTGGCGATTTTTACTCCCTGACAGGTTCGCAATTATACCGTTCCGGTTCGGTCACAGAGACACTCGAATACAGAGAACAAGACATCACTCCCGAAGGCGCAGTACAAAATGCCGACGGCACTTTCTCACCCAACACCGTCAGTTCGCCGGGCTACGATTATTACCGAAATTACTGGGTCAGAAGCAATATCGAATCCAATACTTACGATGCCACATTCTTGAAATTAAGAGAAGTTGCTTTGGGCGTAAACTTAGGCGATGCCTTGCAAAAATCAGTACCCGCCTTTCAGAATGTCCAACTCTCCGTCTTTGCCAGAAATTTATTTACATGGACAAAAACGGATTTCGTCAGACACTTTGACCCCGAAGTGATGACCTTCGCAGGCGGCTCCTACATTCGCGGATTTGAAACCGGACAAATGCCCGGAACTGCCACCTTTGGATTTAATCTGAAAGTTGGTTTGTAATATCACGATTTGTTTTTGATTCATTCTTATTTTTATAAAAAATTAATAATCAATAATTTATAAATATTTATAATGAAAATAATAAAATTTTAATAATAAAAAAATGAACGAATGTTGTCGTCTGACATTTCAAAAATGTCCGACGACTCGCGCTCAACCTCCAATTTTAAAAAAAAATACATTATTAAAATTTCCCTTGTGCTCATCATAAATTCATTGAATGGTCAAATAGAATTGAATCAATAACGTTGGCGATTATTTTATGAAAAAACGGTTCTTTGACAATTTTTGCAAAAAAAGAAAACATTACATAACAGTGTCAAAATTCAATGTCATTAGTTAAGTGTATTTTTTATAATATTTTTTAATTATTAATTTAAAAATAAAACTAACGTGAATAATTCGTTTTTATTGAATTTTATAAATTTAAAATAATATTTAAATAAAAAATAAATTATTACACATTAACACTAATTAAAATATAAAATCATCACTTTACTAAATAGCATTTAGCGTTTTCAAATATTATTTTAATAAAAAAATAAATTTGTAACCACGCTTATCTCGACAAATGATGAGATTAATTTTATAGTCGCATAGCGACGGCACTATTTGTAACCGACGATTAGCCCTCCCTCTTTAGCCGCATAGCGGCGACACCCTTAAACCAGTATTTAAGTGTGCCGACGCTACGCGCCTTATTCGATTGAGAGGAACATTCGTTGTTACAAAGAGTACCGCCGCTACGCGACTGACAAAGCAATTTTCCTAATTGATTTACTAAAAACATAAATTTATTTTTTATTATTTTAATAACTGAAAATCAATATAAAACCTATAAGGTTTCCAAAAACCTTATAGGTTTGAGGGCAAGGTCAAATGTTCTTTTGCAAAAATTACCAAAGCACCTAAAAATAAACAAAATGAAAAATTTAAAATATATCATACTCACTGTTTTCATCTTGTCCGCAGTGGGCTGTACAAAAGATTTTGAGGACATCAACACCAACCCAAATGCGCCCACAGAAACCAATCCCGGCGGTTTATTGTCCAGTATAATATTTGAACCGCTCAATTCGCACTTAGATTTACAGACTTGGCTGACCAACCAAGCGATGCACTACACCGTTTGGAGAAACGAAAACAACCTTGACCGTTACGACATAGCTGCCGGCGATGGTTTTTTCTCTGAATATTGGAAAAATACCTATCGCGCCTTGATTGATTATAATGATTTGGCGGCTAATGCAAGCGAGCCGGAATTTGCTGCCTACGCTTCGGTAGCCAAGATTCTCCGCGCATTTTATATGGCAACGGCAACCGAATTATGGATTGACGCGCCTTTCACACAGGCTGGTTTGGGCTTAGACAATTTGCAACCTGCCTACGATAGTCAGCAAGAAATCTACACCCAAATTCTGCAAGACCTCAAAGATGCCAACAGCGAACTCTCCGCAACAAGTAGCTTTCCGCAAGGCGGCGATGTCCTTTTTGGTGGCGATGCGATGATGTGGAAACGCATGGCAAATTCCTTACGATTAAGATACTTACTGCGCCTATCCAACCGCGAACAAGTCAATGCCACTTCCGAAATCAACGCGATTTTTGCAGACCCGATGACCTATCCTATCATCACCTCGAATAGTGAGGCAGCGATTTACGACTTTTCCGGCATTGCGCCCAATACCTCTAATTTTTCCAATTCAGCCGGTTCGATAAACGTGTCGGAAAGACTCGTAGCCACCCTCGACGGCGCAGATAATATCAACAATAATGAAGACGACGACCCGCGTCTGGCATTCTGGGCGCAACTCCCCGATTGCAATTCCAATCCCGTTCCTGACCCGCTTTGCACCGGACAATATCTCGGCGCACCCAATGGTGTTTCCCGCGAAGTCGCGCAAGGTACAGGCGGCAATGCAGAGTTGTACAGTTCCGACCATTCCGATTATTTTAGAAATGAAAAAGGCGCATTAGATTTCGTCTTTATCAGTCATTCCGAAGTCGAATTTATCTTAGCCGAAGCTGCCATGAAAGGTTGGATTACGAGCGATGCACAAGCGCATTACGAGGCAGGTATTCAGTCGAATCTCGACTATTGGGGCATCGCAACTCCGGCAGATTTCTACTCCAGAACCGACGTAGCTTGGGACAACACAATGGAAACCCTTATGAACCAAAAATGGATTGCTTTTCTATGGAATAATACCATCGAAATGTGGGGCGAATACAAAAGAACCGCCTTGCCCGACCTCACCACCACGCTCGGCGAAGTAGCCACAAGCGTTACAGGTGGCGAGATTATCACCAGAGTATTTTATCCGACTTTGGAACAATCCGTCAATTCTGCCAATTACAGTTCCGCGTCAGGTGGATTCGGTAGTGATAATGCCGCCAAAATCACCGCTAAACATTGGTATCAAGATTAAGCAAGTGCAACTTCAACCTCAACCTCAACCTCAACCTCAAATGCAATTTCAAATGAAAATGAAAATGAAAAATTCAAAAATAATTTCAACGAAGTTGAAATACGTATTTTTTTTAATTTGTTTTTGTAAAAAATTGAAATTGAATTTGAGGTTGAAGTTGCAAACGTAGCACGGTGCTTCCAGCCCGTGTCCGCGTCAGGAACACTACACACGCGAGACACACGAGCTAGAAGCACCGTGCTACATTCCCAATTCATAAAAATAGATAATTTAATAATTTGTCTTTTTAAAATTTAATTTGAAGTTGAGGTTGAAGTTGCAGTTGAAAACGTAGCACGGTGCTTCCAGCCCGTGTCTGCGTCAGGAACACTACACACGCGAGACACACGGGCTAGAAGCACCGTGCTACGTTCCCAATTCATAAAAATAGATAATTTGATAATTTGTCTTTTTAAAATTTAATTTGAATTTGCGGTTGAAGTTGAGGTTGAAGTTGCAAACGTAGCACGGTGCTTCCAGCCCGTGTCCGCGTCAGGAACACTACACACGCGAGACACACGGGCTGGAAGCACCGTGCTACGTTCCCAATTCATAAAAATAGATAATTTGATAATTTGTCTTTTTAAAATTTAATTTGAGGTTGAGGTTGCAGTTGCAGTTGCTATGAAAGAATCCTTAGTAATGATACCCGGAACCCTATGCGATGCCACGCTTTTCAAGCATCAATTAGAAGGATTAAAAGACTTGGCGAATGGTCAAGTTGGTAATATTTCGAGTGCAGATGATTTGAAAAAAGTAGCATCAAATATCATCAAAAAAATCGAAGGTGATTTTTCGATTTTGGGATTGAGTTATGGTGGTATTATTGCCTTTGAAATGTGGCGACAAGCATCGCAGCGTATCAAGCGATTGATTTTGCTGAACACCAATCACAAAGCACCTTCGGAGACCACCCGTGCCAATCAACAACGATTTTTGGGCATGTCTGCACTCGGTGAATTTCGGGAAATTACAACGGATTTTCTCAAAGATGCCATGCTGCATCCCGACCACGCTAAAGACGAAGAATTGCGGAAAACTATTTTAGCAATGGCATTCAATACCGGACGTGATAATTTTTTCAAGCAAATAAAAGCACAATTAAATCGCCCCGACAGCACCCCCGATTTGCCGAATATTACATGTCCGACATTGATAATAACAGGAAAAGAAGATAAGGTTTGTACGCCTGAAATTCACAGAGAAATGGCGACTTTGATTCCAAATTCGACCTTAAAAATAATCGAAAAATGCGGGCATTTAAGTACGCTCGAACAACCGAAAAAAGTCAACCAAATCATAAAAGAATGGTGGACTTGACAACTTCAACCTCAACCTCAACTGCAATTTCAATTTTTACAAAAACAAATTAAAAAAAATATGTATTTCAACTTTGTTGAAATTATTTTTGAATTTGAATTTGAATTTGAATTTGCACTTGCACTTGAGGTTGAGGTTGAGGTTGAAGTTGAAGTTGTAAACGTAGCACGGTGCTTCCAGCCCGTGTCCACGTTAGGAACACTACACACGCGAGACACACGGGCAGAAAGCACCGTGCTACGAAAACATGAGAAAAAATAAACTAAAACAAATCTGGGCATCCGGCGGAACGGTAACGGTCGGCTGGCTACACATCCCGAATACGTGGACGGCAGAACTCATGGCGAATGTCGGTTGGGATGCGGTCACCGTTGATATGCAGCACGGACTTCACAATATCGAAACCGCCATTCAAATGATGCAAGCCATTTCCACGACGGATGCAGTGCCTATGGCGCGAGTCAATTGGAACGAACCGGGCGGTATCATGCGACTACTCGACGGCGGGGCTTATGGCATCATCTGCCCAATGGTCAATACTGGTGCGGAGTGCGAGGCATTTGTCGGAGCATGTCGCTATCCGCCGGAGGGTTATCGGAGTTTCGGACCCACTCGTGCGCGGGTGTATGCGGGCTTGGATTATGGCGATTTTGCCAATGAAGAAATCCTCGCTATTGCTATGGTCGAAACCAAAAAAGCCGTCGAAAATATAGAAGACATCGCTTCGACCAAAGGCTTGGATGCTATTTTTGTTGGGTCCGGTGATTTGCGCCTGACGCTTACCGGAAATGTCAAACCCGGCGATGATAACCGACTTTTTGACGAAGCAATAGATACCATTTTATCGACCTGCAAAAAGCATAACATCCTCCCCGGCATCTGGTGTCCGACACCCGAACATGCCAAAGCGATGAAAGCCAAAGGCTTCCGATTTATCGCCCTTCAATCGGATAGTATGATGTTGAATGGATATGCGAGAAAGTTATATAATGATTTGGTGGACTGATTTACACCCACTCCAAACTCGCCTTGCATTTTCAAAATGCAAGGCGAGTTTGGAGTAAAAACGTAAAACGATTTTGCAAATCGTCACACTCTAAATTTCAACAAAACTTGTCAGACATTTTCAAAATGTCTGACAAGTTTTGTCGCCCCGTACCGACGACTTTAGCCGTCGTAAAAGAAACAAATACGTTATAAGAATTTGAATTTCATTTAATTAAAAATTGAAATAAAATCTACTTGACGGCTAAAGTCGTCAGTACGGTAAAGCCAATATGATTTTTACAGAAACAGCGGAATATACATTGAATGGCGCAAAACAGGAACTTCCCGGTTTTGATGAACAATACGTAAATATCGTAGATTACATCCTCAAAATCACGGATGAAATATGGGAAAAACGCGCCGTTTGGGGAATTTACGATACTTACGAAGATGATGTCGTGATTCATTCGGGCGCGAAAGATATATATGGTGTCGAGGAAGTCGTGACAGGAACACTACGTACTTTGTCCGCTTTTCCTGATAGAAAAATGGGTGGCGAGGCAGTGATTTGGTCGCAACATGAGGACGGTACATTTTTCAGTTCGCATCGCATCGCTTCTACCGCAACCAATCTCGGCACCACCAATTTTGGCGCAGCAACAGGCAAAAAAGTATTTTTCAGAACGATTGCAGATTGTATGATTCGTGAAAATCGCATTTACGAAGAATGGCTCGTCCGCGACAATCTCGGCTTGATTCAGCAACTCGGTTTTGACCCCGTTGAAATGGCGAAGCAAGTGCAACCTCAACTTCAACCGCAACTGCAAAATGAAATTCAAAATCAAAATTCAATACAGACGCGAGGGGAAATTGAGGGTGAAAGTAAGGCGGGTGAAATGATTTTTTCTTTGTTTGAAAAGGTTTGGAAATTGCAGGATTTTGAAAAATTGAGTGATTATTATGATGCTAAAAGTGTGGTACATGCGATTTGTGATAATGATTTAGGATTGAATGAATTAGGCGATTATCTTGAAAATTTATTGGTTTCTTTTCCTGATTTTCAGTTTGAATTACAAAGAATTACGTGTAATGAAAAATCTAATGAAACAGAAGTTGCTGCCCGTTGGAAATTAACGGGAAAGCATACCGGAGACGGCTTTTTCAGTCCGGCAAGCGGCAAATCAATCATTATGCCCGGCATTAGTCATTACATTATTAAAGATGGAAAAATAGTAGAGGAATGGATGATTTTTGATGGCTTCGATGTCTTATGTCAAATTCATGCGAATAATAATACAGCACAAATCGCTACGAAAAACAAAAAAACAACCCTCGCTTTTATCCATGAATTAAATAATGCAGTCGATAACGAAAAAGAAATTATTAATATTTTACAAAAATATATTTCTAAAAATATTTCACTCGAAATTACCAAACCATTTGAAAAAATATCGGGCATAAAAGGCTTTGCCAATGATTTTTGGCTACCACTTTTACAGTCCTTTCCCGACCTCAAAAACGAACCTTACATCCTCATTGGCGGACATTACGAAGACCGCGAATATGTAAGTTTTACCGGAAATCTTATTGGCACATGGAAAAAGGATTGGCTCGACATTCCTGCCACCAATCAACCGACTTGGCTGCGATATTCTACTACTTTTTTATTTGAAAATAATAAAATCACAAATGCTTGGTATTTCTTTGATATACTGGATGTTATGCGTCAGGCAGGCTTCAGTTTTTTCCCGACCAAAGGCGTACAACACGTCCCCCCTGCACCCATGACGGGAGACGGTATCAAAGCCTCATTCACCGACAAAAAAGAAGGACAAATCACGCTCGACCTCACCAATGCTATGCTCAATGCACTCGGCGATTACGACGAAAAAACACTGGAAAGCATGGGACAAAATCGTTTTTGGGATATACAAAATATGATGTGGTACGGACCCGGTGGTATCGGCACGACGAGAGGTTTAAAGGGCTTCGAGGACAATCATCAAGTTCCCTTCCTCGTCGCTTTTCCCGACAGAGGTATCACGCCAAAAAAAGGTAAAATCTACTTTACTCAAATCAGTGACGGGAATTATAGTTGCGATTTCGGATTTCCTGCCATGTACGGTACGCACAACGGCGACGATTGGCTCGGACTAACAGCAACAGGTAAAAAAATCACCTTGCGGGTAGTGGATTATTGGCGCAGAGAAGGCGATAGATTGGTAGAAAATTGGGTGATGATTGATATGGTGGATATTTTGGAACAACTTGGTATTGATGTTTTTGAATTGCTAAAAAAAGCAACTTCAACCTCAAGCGCAACCTCAACCTCAACCTCAATTTAAATTCAAAAACAAATTAAAATAAAATAAATTTGAAAACTAAAAACTAAATCAACCTCAAGCGCAACCTCAACTGCAAATTTAAATTCAAAAATAAATTTCAACGAAGTTGAAATAGACAAATTTTTAATTTGTTTTTTGTAATTGAATTTAAATTGAGGTTGAAGTTGAGGTTGCGCTTGAAGTTGCAAAAGAATCATGGAAAAATTTGAAAAGATTTACGATTACGAAGATAGATTGGTGCGGTTTGCGGGTGAGTCGGCTTTGTTTGCCGAAAAATTACCAAATAGCTATACGGCTGTTTATTACAGAAATCAACTGATTAGGTCATCAGGAAGTCCTGTGCTGAATTATGGTGAAGCACAAGCTACTGTAACTGACAAGGATTTCATTCACAAGATGAGTATCTCGGTCAAAGAACTGAAAGAATCAAGAGGATGTTTGAAGGTGTTGACTTATCTGAATTTAGGCGAACAAAAAATAAGAGAACTACTTTTATCCGAATGTGAAGAACTCATCGCAATCGGATTTTCAATGATTAAAAAAAGGAAAGCAACCTCAACCTCAACCTCAACCTCAAATTCAAATTCAAATAAAAAGTGAATTTTAACGAAGTTAAAATTAATACTTTTTTAATTTGTTATTTTGTTTTTGAATTTAAATTTGCGGTTGAGGTTGAGGTTGCGATTG
>CALIZI010000474.1 GCA_938028705.1 uncultured Saprospiraceae bacterium
GGCAACGATTCCGGAAGTGAGCTTTCGAGCTATTACGATAACCCTCCTCAAGTGTTTGTTTTTCCTCTTGCGTCAAATGAGTAATTTTTCTCATAAGCACAAGATACAAAAAAGTGTCGATTATTTAATAGTGACTACTTAACATAACATTGTCAAGATAAAATGTAGTAAAAATAACTCAATTCATAAGCATAAATTATGATATAGATTCATGTTTGACTTTTGCATTTAAATAAAAAACTAAAATTAAATTTTTAAAAACCCGCTAATTTTAAATTAATCTTTCACATTGTCTTATGTTTTAATTTTTTTATTTAACTTCGTTTATCAATTCATGCAAAGAACAAACCTCTATTTATTTCGTTCCACGTTAATCAAGAATAAACGGTTATCGGTTCATGGTTATCAGTTGTTAGTTCATAGTTCATGGTTGTCAGTTCATAGTTTTTTCAATGAACCATAAACTATGAACCATGAACTAACAACTATGAACCATCAACTATGAACTAATAACCAACAAACCAAACACTATGATGTTGAAAAACTTACTATCTATCTCGGCATTCATGCTATGTCTTTTCAGTATGAATGCACAGACCACCATTCTCGACTTTGAAACTCCCGCTACCAGTGCCGCATTTCAATACTTTGGTAGTAGCCTTGATGGTACACTCAATACTACCATTGCTAATCCTGACGCTTCCGGCATTAATACCAGTTCAACGGTTGCACAGTTTGACAAGCCTCCCGGCTCTGAAACATGGGCAGGTGCATTTGCAGATGTTCCGACGGTCATTGATTTTAGCTCCGACAATGAAATCTGCCTCAAAGTATGGCTCAATGAACCCACTAATCTGCTCCTCAAAGTAGAAGGAGGACTTGATGGTGCGCCTGATTGGGAACTCGCCAGACAAATAGATGATACGCAAACTTGGGTAGAGGTCTGTTATAATGTTGAGGGGCAGGCAGCCGAAGGGCGGATGTATAGCCGACTGACTTTATTTTTTGATTTTAATGAGATACTTAGTACCGCACAGGTCTATTATTTCGATGATGTCATCACACGGGTTGGTGTGCCTGACCTATATGATGTTACCTTCTCTGTGGATATGAATGACTATCAAGGGGCTTTTGATACGGTCTATGTCAGTGGTTCTTTTAATGGCTTTAATGAAGCCTCCAATCCGCTCGAAGACAGTGACGGTGACGGCATCTGGACAGGTACAATTCTGGATATGGCACCGGGCAATTATGAGTATCTGTTTCAATTGGACAAATTCGATGCCTTAGAAGATTTTGGTGATAAATACTATGATTGTACGAATACAACTTTTGGTCAAAACGGAGAGGTTTTTATCAATCGCACCCTCAATGTCAGTGCAGCAACTTCAATACCAACGACTTGTTTTAATAGTTGCTATGCTTGTGGCGGTGCAGTGACACTTACCATACATCTTGGAGAAGGCAATGCTGCACCAAGTGCTGATGGATTCTACATTGCAGGTGGTGGCAATTTTGGACTTCCCGGACAATTTTCGCTTTCAGATGACGACGGTAATGGCATACATTCCGGCAGATTTGAGAAAGTGATGGGCTTTACTTCATTTTATACTTATACCAATGGAGCCTGCGGTGATTTTAGTTGTAAAGAAGATATTTCCGGACAAGATTGTGCCAACTCTGCCAATTATGATGACAGAGCTATGGGACCGTTCAATTCCAATACGATTATTGCAGACTGTTATGAATCGTGTAGTACCGATATTGGAACCGGAAGCGATTGTCTCGCCGCCTTGCCCGTAGAGTTGTTGCCCTTCAAAGGCAAAAACGTGAATAATGAATACAATGAGTTGTCATGGCAAACAGCTACGGAAATCAACAGCGACTTTTTTGAGATACAAAAAAGTGCGGACGGGATGAATTTCAACACTATCGGCAGGGTAGATGCCGCAGGTAATTCTACACAAGTGCTGACCTATACTTTCCGCGACGAAGCACCATTTATCGGTAAAAACTATTACCGCTTACGAATGGTGGATTTGGACGAAACTTATGCATATTCCAATCTCATTCTGATAACCGTGAGACCTATTGACGATATTGCGGTTTATCCTGTTCCTGCCAGAGATGTACTTAGCCTTGTTCATTATGCCGATAATATAGGTAGTATCAATATCCATATAGTCGATATGATAGGAAAGTCATTATTGATGCAAAAAGAAAATACCACTCAGGGCTTCAATGCTTTCCAATTGAATATCAGCCAATTGCCCGCAGGCGAATATTTTATTCATTTCAATATTAATAATAAAATATTCAAAATACGTCCGTTTGTAAAAGAGTAGAACGGTATTTCCAGCCCGTTCCTTCGCGCATAAAATGTTCGCTCATATGTATTAAGCGGTGAAAAATGTAAAATGTAAAACACAAAATGTAAAATGTAAAACACAAAATGTAAAATGTAAAAGTGTCGATAGGACATGAAGTTATTTATTTTTAAATTGTTATATATTTAAAATCAAATTATTGTTAAAAAACATTCACGTTATACACTTTTACATTTATTAGGTAGTGCTACACATGTAATGCTTTCACCACGAAGGACACGAAGAACACAGAGGTCGAATAGACGAAGTAAGAAAACTAAGATAGTATAAGAAATTCATTATTAAATATTTAGAAATACTTTGTGAACTCTGCAGCCTGCCCCGTTGAAGAACGGGGTCTATTCGACTTTCGT
>CALIZI010000475.1 GCA_938028705.1 uncultured Saprospiraceae bacterium
ATAAGCGTACCCTGCGATGTAGGAACAGTAGTCAGTATCGTCGGATCATTTAAAGTTGAACCCGAAGGACTTACGTCATTGACAAGTACATTAAATACACCCGCTGCTCCGGCATTTATGGAAGGAGTATCATCATTGGCAACGGGTGCCGAGCCTGTAACAGTAATAAAAATCGTCGCTTGGTCACACAAGCCATTACTGGCACAAACTTCGTAATTTATAGGCGTGACCGCTCCGGTGAAACCAATTGTTGGCGTGAAAGTAAATGCACCACTACCTTCGTCTATCAGTGTGCCTTGTGCGCCGGAAACATTGGTTAATATTATTGGGGCATTTAAAGTTGCGCCCGAAGGAACTGCGTCATTATTGAGTACATTAAAACCTGCTGACGAACCTGCATCTATAGAATAATTATCATCATTGGCAACAGGTGCCGAGCCTGTAACGGTAATAAAAATCGTGGCTTGGTCGCACAAGCCATTCGTAGCGCAGACTTCGTAATTTATAGGCGTGACCGCTCCGGTGAAACCAATTGTTGGTGTGAAGGTAAATGCTCCGCTACCTTCATCAATCAGTGTGCCTTGTGCGCCAGAAACACTGGTTAATATTGTTGGGGCATTTAAAGTTGCGCCCGAAGGAACTACGTCATTATTGAGTACATTAAAACCTGCTGACGAACCTGCATTTATCGAATAATTATCATCATTGGCAACGGGTGCCGAGCCTGTAACAGTAATAAAAATCGTCGCTTGGTCACACAAACCATTACTGGCACAAACTTCATAATCTATCGGCGTGACCGCTCCGGTGAAACCAATTGTTGGCGTGAAGGTAAATGCTCCGCTACTCTCGTCAGTGAGTGTACCTTGTGATGTAGGAACAGTAGTCAATATCGTCGGAGCATTTAATGTAGCACCCGAAGGTGCTAGGTCATTAACAATTACATTAAAGCCCACTGACGATCCGGCATTTACCGAATAATTATCATCGCTCGCTACGGGGGCTTGTGGCGAATCTATACATTCAGAAAGACAAAAATTTAAATCTTCGAGGTTATTTGGAGTCGCGGTTTCTATTACGCCGGCAGATATGACTTCTCCAATATAAACAGGTGGAAACATAGCCGAAGTATGCCATATCAACTCTATACATGCTGTTGGGTCAATGATGTCAAAGCCTAATCGCCCCACACTAAGCCATGTATCGGCTTCCAGTTCGTAGCCTTCCTGACTCAACAATTCTAAATTATAAGAAACCACCGTATCGCTACTACCATTAATGTTGTGAGCGGAGTAAATTACATTATTATTACCGATAGGTGTCAATCCGGCTAAGGTTAACTCCTCTTCGATATATGGATTAGCGATGCCGTCTCCGGTAAAAGAAAACCGATAATTTTGGTCACTCAAATTAAAAATCGTTGAGGTGCTTCTTGCCTTAACTTCAATGTCGAAAAAAATGTTGGATTCATTGCAGCTATTAAGCGTAAATCGGAGGTCATATTGCCCGTTTTGAGCAATGCCGTCATATCCATATAGCATCATTAACGCTATAAAGGTAAAGTGAGTAAGTATTTTGTTCATAATTTTCATAGTTCGAATAACATTAAAAAATAATACGTAAATGGTTTTTGTATTTTGGATAATTCGGGTTATGTTATTATTTTGTATTTAAATAAAATACCTTGACAATGTCATGTTTTAAAAATAAGAATATGTTTGTATTTAACATGGGATATTTTTTCCGAATTTGGGCTAAAACTCGTCAGACATTTAAACATTGCTAGAAAAATATGACATCATCGGTGAATTTTGAAAATGTCTGACGAGTTTTAGCCCAAATTCAAGAGCAAAATGTCAAATATATTAAGCAAAAATAGAATATGATATTGTTAAGATATAATTCAAATATTTAAAATAAAAATATAATTTAAATAAATATTGATTTGAGCATAAATTATACTACCTTCTATTGAGTTATTTATATCTTTTTTACACGATTAACATTAAACTATTAATCATATATTTTGATATACAAATAGTAAGGTATAAGTGTGTTAAAAAATGTGAATAACGAAAATGATGTCGGATTTTTGAGTAATGGATAATCTAGCCTATATTAATGAAGCACTAATAAGACTATTTATCTTATTACGATGTATTTTTTGGGAAACAGTAAATTGCGGAAGAAGAGCGTGTTGTGAATGTAACTTAGAAATGGTGGAAAAACAATGAATTGTTTTTATTTATTCTTTATCGTTTTGCAAATCTAATATATAAAAGGATAACTTTCAATTTTTTTAAGAAAAACTTAACCAAATCAGAAAACTATTGCTATGTTGTGACAAAACGCAAATTACAAATTCCAAATTACAAATTCCAAAATCCAAGGCTTTTTGTTATTTGGTGCTTGGGTTTTGGAATTTGGAATTTGCATTTTGGAATTTGAAAAATTCGACCAATGATATATAAAATATCCAAACCGGACAAGAAGCTCAAAGGTACGATTACCCTTGACGGCTCTAAAAGTATCAGCAATCGCGTACTCATTATCAAGGCACTTTCGGGGCAGCATTTTCCTATCCACCACCTTTCTACGTCAGACGACACACAAACGCTGATTCGTTTGCTCAATAGTGAAGAAGCGGTACTTGATACAGGTCCGGCGGGTACAACTTTTCGGTTTCTGACGGCTTATCTCGCACTCCGCGAGGGTACACAAATCCTTACGGGGTCGGCACGCATGAAACAACGCCCGATAGGTATTCTGGTGGATTGTCTTCGCAGACTTGGCGCACAGATTGAGTACCGCGAAAAAGAAGGCTATCCGCCCATAGAGATACATGCTCCGAAAGCTTTGCTGCGAGATGCACACATACAAATTCCGGCAGGAGTCAGTAGTCAATATATATCGGCTTTGCTCATGATTGCTCCGACCCTGCCCGATGGTTTGCGCTTGCAACTGGAAGGGGAAATGGTTTCGCGCCCTTACATCGAAATGACACTGAAAACAATGGCGCGTTTTGGTGTGCAACACACTTGGGAAGGCGACACGATTCATATTCCGCAACAAAACTACGAAGCCCAATCTTTCACCGTAGAAGCCGACTGGTCAGCAGCTTCTTACTATTATGCGCTGGCTGCTTTTTCGGATAGTACGGATTTGTATCTCAATGGTTTGCAGCAGGATAGCTGGCAGGCAGATGCTGCGATTGTGGAGATTATGGAACGCTTTGGTGTACAAACAACCTTTACCAACGAAGGAGTACATTTACAAAAAACAGCCGTGCAACCGGAAACATTCGATTATGATTTTTTAAATTGCCCGGACATCGCGCAGACCCTCGCAGTAGTGTGTGCAGGGCGGCATTGTAGTGGCAAACTTCAAGGTTTACAAACGCTCAAAATCAAAGAGACTGACCGCATACAGGCATTGATAAATGAATTGGCAAAAATCGGTGTGACCGCAGCCGACATCGCCGAACACAACATGCACATACACGCCACCGAAAAGCCCCAAGCCGATAGTCCGCTTTTCGCTACTTATCACGACCACCGAATGGCAATGGTATTGGCTACACTGGCACTAGTAGTGGGTGAAGTACGTATAGAAGACCCGCTCGTGGTCGGAAAATCGTATCCCGCATTTTGGGAAGATTTGAAAAAATTGGGCTTTGGAGTGTTGATGTGTTGAAGTACTGATGTGTTATCGTTAATAATCGGTCTTCAAAATTTTGGTAGTGCTATAAATGTAATGCTCAAACTTGCCTTGCATTTTCAAAATGCAAGGCAAGTTTGAGCATTACATTTGGACTACCAATAACGTTACCATTTTTACTGCGTTTCTTACGTTATTCTACCGTCAAATATGGTTTTAATTTTTCAAATAAATCACTTGAAATTGCTCTTACTTTTTTGAGGTCATCTACCGCCGAAAATGTGCCGTGGTTGTCGCGGTAGGCAACTATGGTTTTGGCTCTTTTCCAATCCAAATAGGGGTGTTTTTTGAAGTCGTCTTGGGTGGCGGTGTTGAGGTTGATTTGTTGGATGGGCGCAGGGTCGAGTTGGAGTTGTGGACGGATGTTTTGGAAGGTGCTGTCTGCCAAACCATAGACTTCGCTGATTTGATTGACGGAGTGAAAACCACCCAGCGCATTACGATATTTAACGATGCGTTTGGCATAAGTAGGTCCGATGCCGTAGAGTTGTTGCCAATCCTCGTCGGTGGCGGTATTGATGTTGATATTGACGGGTGCAGGGCGTGGTTTGGGGTTTTTGACTAATTGTGCAATTGGTTCTTTATCAGTATTTTGTGGAACTTCTACGGGAGTAATTTTGATGTAAGATTCAAGGCGGTTGTAATCTTCCGTTTGGAGGGAATATATTTTTTGGAGGTCTTCTTTTTGGCGAAACTGACCGCCTTTTTCACGATAATTAATGATGTTGTTCGCTACTTTTTTTGTCAACCCCAATTTCATAAATTCGCCAAATGTCGCGGTATTTGGGTCGAATGGAAAATAAACAATTTCGGGTTTTTCTTTGGGGGTAGGTGCTTCATCTTTTGGCTCATAAATTGGTTTTTCCTTTTTCGGTGTAGCCGGAATATCAACATAATTTTCCAATCTTTCATAATCCGCCTCCTTAATGCCATATACTTTTTTGAGGTCTTCTTTTTTGTAAAATTTGCCGCCTTTTTCACGGAAATTGATGAGTGTATTAGCGGTTTTGCCGGATAATCCGAGCGTGGTCAATTCCTTGTAAGTGGCAGTATTCGGATTGAAGGAAAACAAGCGGGTTTCGGACTTCGTGTAGGTTGTTTTTTCTTTCTTTTTGTAATTGGATGATGAATAATTGCGGTCGTAATTATCATTATATTTATCGTCGTAATTCTTGTAATTATTACGCGAATTATAGGCATAAGGTTTTGTTTTCGGAGGCTCATAAGCATCGTAAAAGGCTTCTACTTGGGCTTCAAATTCGGTGAAATCCGTTGGTTCCTCTTCCGGTAAAAAGTAAATGTAAACATGCGGGAAAAAGAAGGTAAGTACGATAAGCACAGACAAGCCGATAACTCCTCTCCGCTCGGTACGGGTAAAGTGGAATTGGTCTTTCCAAGAATCCATCTGGCAAGGTTTTGAGTGTGAATAAATATCAGAGATATATTGCTTAAAGGTGTATTCAAATGTAGTTATGTTTTTTGGATTTGCCAAATTTTTTATATAGAAAAATTATTTGCTCGTATATTTTGATAGAAATCTTCTTAAATTGATGCTAAAAATTGAACTTTTATATACATTTGTGTGTATAATCTTTCCAAAACAACTCAAGTAACATCAAAATTTACAAACCAGAGTAACATTTTAGCAAAGGAAATCGTTTTAGAGTTACTTTATTTTACTTTTGAATATTTTAGATGGAAAAGAGA
Organism: uncultured Saprospiraceae bacterium; assembly: GCA_938028705.1. Classification (GTDB taxonomy): domain Bacteria; phylum Bacteroidota; class Bacteroidia; order Chitinophagales; family Saprospiraceae; genus JAHDEO01. The sequence goes on from CALIZI010000475.1 coordinate 5,425, forward strand.
CCAAAACACCTATTAATCATTGATACATCACAATGCATTCCGGCTATGTTTGATGAAAAATTATTGGTTGACAATGGTTTTATAAGCTCATCTAAGTCTATAGATAAGTCTAGGTATCAGATTTCAAGTTTTGGCTCTTATATTAGCATTAATGATGATAAATCCACAACAATTAATGTTTCTATAACACAAATCATTATTTACAGCGAATCAATATCAAAAGTAGCTGATTTTTTTAACATCGTAAAAAAAGACTTTCCAAACACCGTAATTGAAAAGATTAGTTATAAGTCTGCGATACATCGTTCCGAAAAAGATATTTTTAAAACCACGTCAGCTAAATTGGTTAAATCGTCAATAATGAATTTAGAGGAAATTAAATTTAAAAAAGGTGATTTATCTATTGAAATATACGAATGTGCTAAAGACAGGCTACATATAGATCATAGAAATATAATTGCGTTTGATACTAAGATACAAATTTCTGAATTGAATGATTTTGACATCAACACTTTCATACAAAAGTCAATTGATAATGTTAATGATTTTGTAACCAATGAACTAAAATTATGAATTTTCTACATTGTAATCCAAACGTCATACAATCCTCTGATACAATTGAGTTTTGTATGGATAGGGAAAGTAAAAATTTTAGCATCGAAAGAAAGCACTTATTAGACCTCACTGGACTTTGTTGGAATCTTTATTCATATAGACTTCGTGAAACTTCCGATACACTCTTCGAAGCAGGAGAAGTGGAATTCAAACTATCTAATTCTGTGATTATAGATAAAATTTTAGAAGTAGATATTCCATGGAGAATCGGACTCTCAGTGACTCGTGATGGAAGTTTGCATTATACTTTTAGGTTTAAAGATATGGTTCTATTCATCGCCACTTATTTGTATTTAGATGAGGAAAATCATACGTATATTGAATTTTTTAAAGACGATGACCTAAAAATTTCCGGTCATTATTCTCTTGATGTTGGACTTGAATTATTTAAAAGGCAGTTTAATAAAATTAAAGAAGAAGATTATTCCGGTCATGTTCCCCATGATACATTTAGATTAGATTTAGATACAATAAATTGTGATTAATAAAAGTTATCCAAAAACACTAATCCCAGATGAATTGACTGTATCGCAGGTAAGCAAACAAGTATGCGGACAGTGTACAATGACACATCGCATATCAAAGAACCCATCATTATATATTGTGACTGGAGTCATTGATGCAGAAGTAATTGACTTTGATAGACTTTGTGGTTTATCTGTCAATGTTCTTCTCTGTGAATCCCACCCACTTTCTGCAAATTGTAGCGTTGATGATGTCAGATATGGAGTGACCGGCAGTTCCAAGAAATTAGCATTTGAAAAATACTCACCGGACAAAGAGATTCCCGATATTAATAATATTGACTTTTACTACGATACTGAAAGCTTTGTCATAGGTTTCACAAAAGAGAAATTTGAAGAAATATCAGGTCTATATCCTTTCTCAAAAGGCGGTAAACAAGACAGTAATAAACATGAATTTAGGGTGTAACCGTAATATGATGTACTTTTATGCTGCCACCCCATAAGCATCAATTTTTCTCCAAAACTGTTGCCATCGTCCTTCAGTTCGATGCAAAGTCCTGATATTGAGTACGTTTTGAGATTTTGGAATAGTCCACCT
>CALIZI010000476.1 GCA_938028705.1 uncultured Saprospiraceae bacterium
TATACTGCTTTATGGTTAGATTGTTACATTGTTTTATTGTTGTATATAGCCAAAATTAAATCATAAATACCTGTTTATCAACAATATAGCAATATAACAATGAAACATTTTGTAAAATAAAAAGTATAATTTTAAACCTAATACAGTATAAATCCAATATTCTGTGTCATGTAGAGAACGTGAATTGATATTATCAGACCTCTGCGTCCTCTGCGTGACACACTTTTTTGGACGCTCTCGTTTTGATATAAAAGTCCTTTCTGTGAATAGAAAACCACAGAGAGAACTTTTGTTTTATGGTAATAATCAATCAAGAACATTATGCTACAGCAAAATCTGTATCTTCCAATTCAGTCAATGCTCTTTGATGGACGGCTATTTTTACTTGTATGTTATTCATTTTTATTATAATTATTTTGTATTATTAAAAATTTTATTTTAAAATAATTATAAATTAAAAAATATTAATATTTTATTATATGATTTAAAATTGAAATGCAAAAATTGAATCTATCATTTCAATTCAACATTAATGATAGGGTAGTCCTGCAAATGTAATGCTGAAAGTTGGACAACTTGCCTTGCATTTCCAAAATGCAAGGCAAGTAAGGGCATTACATTTATAGCACTACCAATGATAGTATTATATCTTCAAGCCCAACTGCTTCAAATACTTCTCCAACTCCATCTCATCATAAATCAAGACCTCACGTGCCTTACTACCTTCGCTCGGACCCACAATACCAAGCGATTCCATCTGGTCCATGATGCGTCCGGCGCGATTGTAGCCGAGTTTCATGCGACGCTGAATCATGGAAGTAGAGCCGAGTTGATTCTGTACAACAGTACGTGCGGCATCTACAAACATCGAGTCAAGGTCTTCGATTTTGATGCCCGATTTGCCACCTGTGCCGTCGAGTTCTGCGCCAAATTCGGGCAAATAAAACGGTTCGGGATAGCCTTTTTGGTCAGCTATATAATCAATGATTTGATCCACTTCGGGCGTATCAACGAAGGCGCATTGGATACGCACCATCTTACCGTCAACGGAAAGCAACATATCTCCACGACCAATCAACTGCTCCGCACCGCCGCCGTCAAGAATTGTGCGGGAGTCAATTTTTGAGGTCACTTTAAACGCCATACGCGCCGGAAAATTGGCTTTAATAACTCCGGTAATGATATTGACAGAAGGACGCTGCGTGGCGATAATCAAATGAATACCAATCGCACGAGCAAGTTGCGCGAGGCGACCAATCGGCAGCTCAACTTCCTTACCTGCCGTCATGATCAAATCCGCAAATTCATCAATCACCAAAACGATAAATGGCAGAAAGCGATGTCCTTTATTTGGGTTGAGCCGACGCTTCACAAACTTCTCGTTATACTCCCGAATATTTCGCGCTCCGGCTTTTTTCAGCAAGTCATAACGGTCATCCATTTCCATACAAAGCGAGTTGAGTGTACTGACGACTTTGGTGGTGTCAGTCACGATGCCTTCCTCCTCGCCGGGCAAGAAACCAAGAAAGTGTTTTTCGATTTTATTATATAAAGATAGCTCGACTTTTTTCGGGTCAACAAGGATAAGTTTGAGTTGCGAAGGGTGCTTTTTGTACAACAGCGACATGATTATCGTGTTGATTCCCACCGACTTACCTTGTCCCGTAGCACCCGCCATCAGCAAGTGAGGCATCTTGGCAAGGTCCGCCACAAAGACCTCATTTGTAATCGTTTTACCCAAGGCAATCGGCAAATCCATCTTCGCACGTTTGTATTTTTCGGAAGCCAAAACCTCCTTGAGCGAAACTATCTGTTTATTTTTATTCGGAACTTCGATACCGATAGTTCCCTTCCCAGGAATGGGCGCGATAATCCGTATGCCCAATGCTGCGAGGCTTAATGCAATGTCGTCTTCGAGGTTTTTGATTTTGGAAATTCGCACACCGGGGGCGGGTACGATTTCGTAGAGCGTCACCGTAGGTCCTATGGTCGCTTTTATTTTTACAATTTCGATTTTATAATTTAAAAGCGTCTCAATAATCTGGTCTTTATTGCGCTCCAATTCGGCACGGTCAATTTCTATTTTCTGGTCGTCATAGCTACGCAAAAGGGCAAGAACGGGAGTCTCATACGAAGGCAGGTCAAGCGTAGGGTCGTAAGGCTCGGAGTGGTCAACATTATCTTTTTCAACATGCAATTCCTTCGTATCGTCAAAGGCAGGTGGCACTACACCAACACCGTCATCTTGTACGATTTCTACGGTAGGAGAAGTTTCGATTTCGAGTTCGGCACCGCCTTGCAAGGACTTTGGTTTTTGTCGCTCACCACGCTCCCCCAAATTAAATGCCAATTGTCCGTCCTTGATTTCCGGTTCTATTACTTCGCCGTCCGGCTTCACCACTTTTCCGATGGCTAATGCAGGTCTTTTCGGTTTAGAAGGTCGCAATCCTTCTGCCGATTCTTCTTCCAATACTACACCCTCGTTGACTTCCTCTATCGCGGGTCTTGTTTTATTTTTATTGAAAATATTATTTAAATTAAAACCTGTTAATTTTTTAAATTGATAAGAAAAACGGTTTGTACTGAGTTCATTAAAATTAGGATTAAACCGCCACACGACTATCACGCCAATGGTGAACAAAAGAAAGAGAATCATGCCTATTTGTCCCAAAAATGCACCTAACCAATTACTCGCTGCTTCTCCGAATGCACCGCCCCACGGGAAGTAGGATTGTGTGATGATACCCGGCACTGTAAACAAGAAAGCAAGCAGCAGTGAAGTCCACAATAAGAGGAAAAAAGAAAAGCGGAAAACTTTATAAAAACGCTTTAACGGACGATTGAGCATCCAACTCACACCCACTATAAAACACAGAAAGACAACGATATACGAAGCCACACCAAACCACATATAAAAAAACTGATGCGATACGATTGCTCCCAAACGTCCAAGCCAGTTCGACATTTTGGCTTCGGTATCAAAGAGGATATTCCACGATTGATTCAGCACTTCGTCTTGGTCTGCCTCCCACGTAAACAAGTACGAGGTAAAGGCGATCAATAAGTATATGGATGCCAGCACAAACAGCAAGCCGAGCACTTTCCATATTCGTTCATCTTTCCTGTCAAATTTGAAGGATAGCTGACTGAAGATGCTTTTTTTCTTTTTCTTAGATGTTCGCTTTTTTGCCATGCTAATTGTACCAACGGTTTTAGCCGTCGGGTGATTTATTTTTATTTATCGCTCTGATTTCCAAAATTTATGTTCGGAGTCAATGAAAACCATGTAGAAAGTATTTTTTATAATATGACCAACAATAATAATAAGTCCTGTAATGTGTATTCTTGCCCAATTTGCATCTTCGGGAATATGATTGGGATGAAAGAAATCCGTTTTATCTTTTGGTGGAAAATCTCCATAAATGGCAAACTTTTTACCATCCACTTGTTCCAAAAGCGGACTGGCACAATAACCTTTCAAAGTATCCATTATCTGATATAGATAATGTTGGTTATCAGCATCTTTGAAGCTTGCGGCAGAGTCTTGTGTGCTGTCGAAGTGTTCTAATGAAACGACGAAGTTATCCTTCTCACCTTCATCTAATATTGACTTTCTTTTTTCAAGCGTCAATTTAATGATGCTTTTACGCTCGTGCTTCTTGAGCCGTCTCTTCGCCATAAATTAAGGTTTTATAAAAAGTACGCATCATTTCTTTTTCAATCACAACATGGCATTTATCTGCCACGCCATATCCTTCTCTTGCAGCCTTCCAAGGCATTTCAGCATGTATTATACTTTCTAATTGTAGTGTAGTCAATGGAGACAATTCTTCAAGTACATCATCAATTAATTGAAGTTGGTCGTTCGTCAATAATTCATTAAAAACAGTATCGGGCGAATCATTTTTTTCTTCATAAACAACATCGCTGTACAAGGTATTTTTCGCGTCCAGTGATTCATATAATTTGCGGGAAACGGGACCGTGTATCCATGCTTCAAATTCATCCGAAATCAAATCGGTATTAAAGTATGCCAAATGATATGCCTGTACATAAAACACCAATTTTTGAAGTTTTAAATGAGACATCGCACCACATTTTTGTAAAATATAAGCGGCTAATATATCCGAATTTACTATATTTAGATGTTTTACAACTGAAATCATTGTAATTTATTTGTTACGTAAAGCCATAATATACGTTTTTTCTGAGCCAAAACCAATTTGAGCTTGTACTTGACACTTGTGCTTGAACTTAATCAAGAAGCCCTGCCTCAACAGCTTCCTCTTTCACGTCATGCAATTGCACCACATCGGGCGATTTTTTACGCAAGCGCATATTGAGAAATTCGACGACCATAGAAAAGAAGATAGCAAAATAAAGGTAGCCTTTGGGTATCACACCAACCTCTGAGCCGAGTATTTTGAGGTGCGACAGATGCGCCGCTTCTGTAATCAACATAAATCCAATCAGTATCAGAAAGGACAAACCAAGCATCTGAATGGTAGGATGTTCGTTGACAAAACGCCCGACAGGTATGGCAAATATCATCATAATAATCACCGACAGCACTACTGCGATAATCATAATCAAGAGGGCATTGGGTACACCATTTGTCATACCGACTGCCGTAAGAATGGAGTCGAATGAAAATACGATATTAATAATACAAATTTGAATGATGACACTTTGCAAGGTGATGCCTTTTTTGCTTTTGCCATCATCAGCGTGGTGGGCTTCGCCTTCGAGTTTGTGGTGGATTTCAGAGACGCTTTTGTATAATAAAAACAGTCCTCCGGCGAGTAATATCAGGCTTTGCCCCGTTGGTCCTGCTTTGAGCCACGACCAATCAATATGAAACAATGCCGCCGACATACTTATGAGCCAACTGATACCAAACAGCAAGGCAATACGAAAAACCATAGCGAGAATCATCCCGATATTGGTGGCGCGTTTTTGTTTGTCTTTGGGGAGTTTTCCGGCGGCGATGGAGATAAAAATAATGTTGTCTATCCCCAATATAATTTCCAAAAAAGTCAGTGTCAGGAGACTCATCCACGCTTCGGGCGAGGTGAGTATAGCCATTAAAGCATCCATTCAAATGAGTTTAGTCTGTGGTCAATAGTCGATTAAGTAAATGTGAGAAAAATTTGCGTTTACTTACGAATTGTTGACTATTGCCATTTTTTAGCATAAAATTTATAACCCACAAAGTTACAAAATAAGTTTAAGTTTATGGTGTAAGCGGCAGGTAAAGTCTTGGCAATCAGAAATATTTGTATGCCGGAAGAAACATTCGACTATCCGCAATTTATCCCGAAAGCTTTCGGGAGTGGGTAAAGCACAAATATAGGTACCTGAAAACGATAGGGTACAGACCTCGTATCGGTTAATTTGAAAAACTGCAAAGGGTATCTTGCGAGAATGTCGGGCAAAAGCATTTTTTAGTAGAAAAAAAGACTTCGTTGGTCTGATCTGTGAAAATACAGGGAACTTTTTAAGTTGAGATTTCGTCTTATTAATGAAGGGATGCCAAATTATATTTTATTATAAATCATTAAACTTAAATAAAATGACTTCAAAACAAAAAATAGCCGAATATAAATTTGAAGATGAAGTTGAGCATATAAATGTGATTATAGGCTTGCATCTCTTCTTTTTTGCCTTGTATTTTCTTTTTTGTGAAGGGCAACTTCAAGATGTGCGTCCGCTGATATGTCTGATGATAGCCCTGATATATTGGGGAGTACAAAAATATTATGACTGGACAGCGTACCGGACGAATGTATTGCTGACGGGCTTGTACGCAGGTATATGTATGTTGGAGTGGATGCTTGTCGGGATACCCGTTGTAGGATATTTGGAAAATGGATATAGATTTAACAAGGGGTTGATGCTTGATTTTTTTGTGGCGATGTCACCTTATGTTTATGTGGGATTGAGGGTCGCACTTATTATGCCTTTGCTTTTGGTGACTGTGAAAGGCAGACAGTTGAATTTTGATTAAAGTTATTGGATATAAAACAAAATAAGCCTATACGATTTGTGACATCATATAGGCTTTTAAAAATATGTTGAATGTATCAGGGTTTTATTGAATCAATAATCGTTTGTGTATAGTATCTCCTTCTATGGTAATGCTAATCATGTATGTACCACTTGGTAGTTTAGAGACATTTAAATTGTAAGAGGAAGGTACTTCGCGTAACATTTCTCTGCCTGATGTATCATAAACAATGACTTCATCTATGGGTAATTCATCTATGACAGATAGTTGTAAAAAATCATTGGCAGGATTGGGGTAGATACTTATGGTGCCTCCATAATAGGTGACAATACGTGTCTCGGAATACTCGGTTCTGCCATTCATATCTATCTGTACAAGACGGTAATAACTTTTACCTAATATAGGTTGTTCATCGGTGAAGCTATAATTTTGTAAAGTCGCAGAATTACCTTCTCCTTTTACCCAACCTACTGTTTTCCAGTCAATTGCATCTTTACTGCGCTGTATCTCAAAGCCTTCATTATTGCTTTCTGTTTCGGTACTCCAAGTGAGTAGCACACTTTTATCAACAACTTTTGCCCGGAAATCGGTAAGTCTTACAGGCAGAGTTGATACACAAGCATCTTCCAGTTCAGCTACATTGCTACACCCTGCACCATTACCAATGACTTCAACAGGTCCACCGTTGGAAAGGTGTCCGCATATCGTTTGTACTACACAGTCAGAGAGTTTGTTATTGTATGCAACACGCAGAGTAGAGGAAGGTGACATCATGGGTTTTAAATCACCCAATTCGGTAAGGTTATTATTCAGAGCAATGTTAAAATCTCCTGAGAGGTGGGTAAGTTGTCTGAAACCTTGCAGGTCAGTCAGAGCGGTGTTATTTGTGACGGATAAACTACCGCTTATAGATGTAAGTTGATACAAATCATTGACATTACTTAATACAGCATTGCCCTCAATAGTGAGTCGTCCTCCTATGGAGGTCAGTTTGTTAAAACCACTTAAATCTTCCAGTACAGGATTTTCAGAAATATTCATATCTGCACCTACAGTAATCAATTCTTTTAATCCAAGATGAGCCAAAAGACTATTGCCGGATATTTTCATATCACCACCGACTGTTTTTAATTTGCCCAAACCACTCAAATTTGTGAGTATATGATTGTGGGAAATATATACGCTTCCACCTACATAAGTAAGCTGACTAAGTCCACTTAGGATAGATAGATTGTTAGAGTTGTAAGAGATTCGTAAATCTCCTAAAATAGTTTTGATATAAGTAAGTTGAGAAATATCACTAATATCGGATTGTTCTGCGAAAGATTCACCACCGATTCTCAGGTTTCCTGTAATTTCGGTACAGTCAGGATAAGTGGCGATAAAGTTATTGATATCAGTTTGACTACCAAGCGTTATATTGCCCGTAGGGCATTGAGCATAAGCAATTGAACAAATGGTGGATAAGGCAGCGGCAAGGATGATAAGTGTAAAATTTTTCATGGCTGTTGAGTTTTATGCGAATAAAGAAAAATCCACTAATCCAGTCTTCTCATTAGTATTAACGGACATGTTTCCCGAATGTTACATTATATTCAAGAAAATTATTCTTTAATAATAGGTTGTAACTTGTTTATTAATATTTTATGTATATTATTTATTGAGTTTTCTGGATTTGATTATTTTAAATAATGAATTTTTTGTCAAGTATTTTATAAAAAACCACTATGTAAATATCGTATAATCAGGAATTTAAGTTTTGCTGTAAATTTTTAATGATGAATACAATATAACTTTGAAGAAAGTTTCATCGGAAGATGCTTTTTTTTGGGTTTCTTTAATATTGTCATCAAATTAGTTAAGTAATTGTTAAATACATGCTTTATTAATCAAGACGTATAACAATGCAAAAGTAACTAAAAATTCAGAAGTATTGTAAAAATCTCTTTTTTTGTAGAAAAAAAATTGATAATCAATTTTTTATGTATTAAAATAAAATATTTTAAATATTATTTTTATCCCACTAAAATGGAGCTTTAAAAAATAGAAAATCATGCGCTAATACTACTATATCAACGCATAATTTTACTGTTTAAGTATTTATTTTTATTCAAATTAATGACAATAATTTATTTATGAATAAATTTAGACTTTGGACAAAGGAAATTGGGGAATTAGGTAATCCCGATAACTATCGGGACTTTTTTAGATTTTTACAAAAAATAATTAATTACATGTTTTATTTTATTAATAAAATTTATTCAATTGATTATCAATGAGTTATAATTATAAACCGAGTTTCCCAATTTCCTAATTCCCATTTTGTCCAAAGTCCAAAATAAATGAAAATTCCAAAAAAGTTCCCCCAAAGTTTTCGGAACTAATTTTAATGTATTTTCACACATATTTTACCGAAATTTCGGATTTGAAATTTTCACAAGTTGACAACTTATCGCTACTTGCGCTAATTGATTATTTGCAGACCAATACGAAGTCGGTACTTTTAGACAAACCTAAGCAGATAGCCGTATTCATTACTAATTCTTGACATGTTTATCGAAGTAGTTGATACTTTTTTGAAATGTAGCAGATTATCCAAATTGAGTATCACGTAGAGAACGCAGAGTTCGCAGAGATTTGATGTAGCATCCCTCTGCGAACTCTGCGAACTCTGCGTGAAAAAGTGTCAACTACTTTTATCTTACGAATGAACTTGTCCAATTCTTTTATAAAAAAACGTATCTTCACAAAACGAATTACGAATCACAACATGACGTATTTTTAAATGAAACGAAACACACTATGCTAATTGATTTTATTATTGTAGCGACCTACTTTGCTGTAGTGATGCTGATTGCCATGTCGGGCAAGCGAAGTAAGGATATGGGAACAGAGGAGTATTTTTTGAGTAGTCGCAACCTGAATTGGTACTCGATTGCCATTTCGACGATTGCGACCAATATACACGGGTATCAGTTTTTAGGGATGATGGGTTCGGCATATTTGTATGGTATCGCACAGGCAAATTTTGAGATTAATGCCATACAGGGACTTTGGATGGCGGCATTTATTTTTGTGCCTTTGTACCTCAAAGACAGAATTATAACGATTACACAATTTTTGAAAAAACGACTAGGCGAGGCGGTCGGATTAGCATATTCTATTGGTAATTTGATTTTGTTTTCGACGATAGGTTTGGGGGTGGCGATGCTGTGGGGAGCTTATGTAGGTGAGTTGGCATTTAGCGAATTTTTGTCTTTTATCAGTGAAGACAGAATGACGAGGGTAGGGGTGTTGATTGTGTTTTTAGGTGTATTTTCGGCGATATATACATATTTCGGTGGCTTACAAGCGGTGGTGCGGACGGATATTATTCAGTTTTCGATTTTGCTGCTTGGCGGTACGATTATCCTTTGGGTATCGCTCCAAAAACTCGGTGGTTGGGGGCAACTTTACGAAAAAACACCCGAATTGATGAATATGCACCTCCCGGCTGACCACCCGAAATTAGGTTGGTTGGGCATGTTTGGCTTGTTGTTTTTAAATATCAATTATTGGTGTGCCAATCAAAGTGTGATTCAACGCTCGCTTGCTGCAAAAAGTCTTCGACACGCCCAAGTCGGCTTAATGGCAGGCGGTATTATGAAGTATTACGTGGCATTGATTGTGATAGTACCGGGTGTCGCGCTTGCGGGTATCGTGGGTAAAGAAGAATTGGCAGCCGAGCCTGACCAAGCCTTTACATATATCCTCGCCAACTTCCTGAGTCCGGGCTTTCGGGGCGTGATTTTGTGTGCGGTATTTGCTTCGCTCATGAGTACGATTGATTCGCTGTTCAATTCGCTGGCAACTTTATTTTCTATTGATATTTATAAAGAATATATTAATAAAAATGCCACAGAGCAACAAGTGGTTGCCGTAGGCAGGCGCACGATTTTGGTGACTTTGGTGATTGGTATTCTTATGGCATTCTTCCTCACCGACCTTAAATTTGCCAATCAAAATAGTGCTTTTACTCACACACTCAATGAGTTGCGCTATTATTTCAATCATGGTTTTGTGGTCGTGATTTGTACAGCGGCGTTCTTGATGATGCCCAATAAAAAACTCGCACTTTTTGCTTTTCTATTGACCGTTCCGATAAATTATGCTTTGAAAACCTTTGTACCTGACTTGCCGTATTTGGTTCGTGCATTAGTCGTGATTACAAGTTGTTTGGCATTGGTATCCCTTCCGACTATTCTGAAAAATGGATTCTTGCCCGTCAAAGAATTTTACAAATCCGCTGACCCGCGCGTGACCCGATATGGACTGATTTTAGTGATTTCAATGGTAGCGATTCACATTATTTTAGCTATTTTATATCAAATGGCGATTTGATGTTTTTGGATTTTGGACAAAATGGGAATTAGTCTCGGTTGAGCCGAGAGGGAAGCTCGGTTTAAAACCGTAATTCATTGATAATTAACTGAATATATTTTATTTATAAAATATAGGCATGTTTAATTTTCGCGCAAAAGTAGTTGACACTTTTTTATTCCATTTTAAAATGAAAAACAATATTTAGAAATCCGTTTGCTAAACTTCAAAAAGTTTGGTCTCCGATAGCTATCGGAGGAGTAAAGCACTGACATTTAGGTGATTACAAATTTCGGTGATATACTCACGTTTACCAAACTTGAAAAGTTTAGCAAACGGGATACATTATTTTTTGTTTATCTAAAGTGTCAACCGCTTTTCTAAACATGCCAAAATAAAACATGTCATTAATTATTTTTTGTAAAAATTTAAAAAAGAGGGGTTTACCTAATTTCCCAATTTCCTTTGTCCAGAGTCTAAGATGTTTATACTACGCAAACATCTTAATAACTTCCTTTAATGCCGCAGCCAACTTATCTATTTCGGCTTTTGTATTATAAATGGTAAAAGATGCGCGGGCTGTTCCTGCAATGCCATAATGTTCCATGAGCGGTTGTGTGCAGTGGTGTCCGGCACGTATAGCGATACCTTGTTGGTCGAGTAGGGTAGCGATGTCGTGCGGGTGTATATCGGCGAGTGTGAAGGAAAGAATACTTGTCTTATCTTGGGCTTGTCCGATGATACGCAAGCCTTCAATTTGTGTTAGTTTTTCAGTGGCATAATGCAGTAATTCACTCGTATAAGCCTTGATATTTTCGCGCCCCAAACTGTGCACAAAATCTAATGCCTTTGCCAGACCAATGGCTTCGGCAATCGGTGGTGTACCTGCCTCAAAGCGATATGGAATACGATTGAAGGTGGTTTTATTGACCGTTACGGATAATATCATATCGCCGCCATATTGATACGGACGCATATTTTTTAAATAATTTTCTTTTGCATATAATACGCCTATTCCTGTGGGCGCGAAAATTTTATGACCTGAAAAAACGAAAAAATCACAATCCAAATCTTGTACATTCACCACACGATGCGCGATGCTTTGTGCGCCGTCTATCAAGACCGGAATGTTTTTTTTATGCGCTGTTTTAATGATTTTTTTGATAGGATTAATAGTTCCTAAAGTATTGGAAATGTGGGAGATAGCTAATATTTTGGTGCGTTCATCGAGTAGGTCGTCTAAGGTGGATACATCCAATTCTCCCGCTTCATTGATGGGGATGATTCGCAGGCTGGCATTGCGTTCTTCACATAATATTTGCCAGGGAACAAAGTTGGCATGATGCTCCATGATGCTGATGACGACATTATCGCCTGCCCGTATATGTTGTGCCACATACGATTGTACAACAAGGTTGACTGCCTCTGTCGCGCCTTTGGTAAATACAATTTCTTCTACCTTTTTTGCATGGATAAAACTGCGTACTGTCTCCCGCGCACCTTCGTAGGCAGCCGTTGCGTCTGCGCCCAAACGATGCGGACTGCGGTGTATATTAGCATTGGTATTTTCGTAATAATTGACCATTGCATCTATGACGACTTGTGGCTTTTGAGTCGTGGCGGCATTGTCCATGTAGGCGAGTGTATCGCCGTATTTTTGTAGTAGCGGAAATTGATGTTTTACATTCATATTTTAGTCAGAACTGTACAGGCGATTTTAATCAACCTGTGCGATTAAAATAGTAAGCGGTGGAATTTCGCTTTATGTCGTTCAAGATGCGTTAGCATCGCCCCTGTTTGTAGCAAAAAACCAAGCAAAACTTATCAAGGTGCGTAGCACCGACACCGTTAAATGTACAAACA
>CALIZI010000477.1 GCA_938028705.1 uncultured Saprospiraceae bacterium
CAATGTACTGATATTTAGCTAGTTACAAATTTTAGTACCCTGCCCACGTTTAGCAAACTTGAAAAGTTTACCAAACGGGTTTATGATACTTTGTGCAAAATTAATATCGTATAAAGTGTCAACTACATGGATGAACTTGTCGTTTTTTTACAAAAAAAAACGGAATGACCAGAGGACATTCCGTTTGTAGTATTTTTCACTGAAGTGGATCGGATAAATATATATCAATCGCCTGAAAAGCTCATTAATATCTGAAGTACATACCAGAACATCAGCATCAAGGAACCAAACAAACCGAGCGAAGCCGCTACATATTGGTCGGTACGATAATGATTTAAGATGTTGGAAGTTTGGTAAAGGATAGAAGCACCTGCGAGTGCCACCATAGCTACGGAAAACCATAAGCCAAGATTGAATCCAAATGCAATACCCGCCACGATAAGTCCGATAGCAATAAATCCACCAACGGTCAGTGCCGACTTCAAAAAGGAGAAGTCTTTACCTGTGGTGAGTACAACAGCCGTCAAACCTGTAAATAATGCCAATGTAATAACACCGGCTTGCATGATAAGTGCAGGCTGACCAAGTACCGCGATAGCAATGTACATCATAGGTACAAAAATAAAGGCTTGGGCAGCTACATAAAGGATAAGTGCGCCGTATTGAGCGTTTTTGTCGGTACTACTCATTGCCCAACGTTCTGCGGCACTGGTAGCAAACATAAATCCACCCAAAACGATTAGCCATGTCCAACCTTGTGTCATTGCCAAACCGATTTTGATAATGGCAGGTGTGCTAAGAAAAATAGCTTCAATAATGGCAAATGCCAATACTGCAAGGGCTACATGCAGGTAGGTTTTTCTGATAAAAGTGGCACGTTCTGTCGTGGAGACTTGACTTGCCATGAGGGTTCTATCCAGAGGAGTTTGTATATCCATGAATTTGATTAGTTTGTGATGATGAAAAATGTTTTTGTGCGTAAAATTCACTGACAATATTACAATTTTTTTGCCAAAATAGTTCTATTCTTCACTTATTTTTTCCTTAATTTCTTCGATGATGGAAGTGCCGGAGGAATGGTCGTCGCAGGTCCATTGCCATGTTTCATGTAAGCGAATACGTCCGTCTTCGAGGATTTCGGGCGTGGAGTGGCATCTTCCCGACTTAAATTCTCCGGCTCTGTTGAGGTGTTGGTAGCGCATATCGAGATTGCCGTCATTATCCACAAAAGCCATGAGCGTTCCCCACCAAATACTACCGCCCTCGTAGGTTGCCCATACAATACTCCCCTCGTGCCGATAGTGAAACTGCGTTTCTTCCGATACCTCGCCCGTACCTGTGCTGTCCACTGTAACAAAGATTTTATCTTGGTAGTTTATCATAGTGAAAAAATGTAAAATGTAAAATAATAAATTTAAAATGTAAAAGTGTCGATATTGCAGGAATAGAGTATTTTAATTTTCAAAATATTTTTATATGTTATAAAATTATTATTTGTATTTTTTTTATTTTAAAATGATAAAAATACACCTATTTCCGGTAAAACATTTGTTATACAAATTTACATTTTACATTTCTATTTTCCTGATTTAAAAATAAAACAAAAAAGTCCTCCGTATATATACAGAAGGACTTTAGTTTAGAGGAAAGAGGAAAAATCGTTTGTCTTTTTAGCTAACCAAATTTTGATTTAATCTACAAATAAAACTCTATTATCTTAGTAGCAATTTGGTCTCAAAACGTTGCATGAGGAAGTAAACGATTTTTGGAGTTAAAAGTTAATTTTTAAGCAAAGAAGGCATCAATTTCTTCTTCTTCCCAAAAGAGTTTGCTCATAGGTGTGTCAAGTTCCGGTTTGGCTTTATACGCTTCAATGGCAGCTTCAAATTTTTCGTAATCTCCTTCTTCGCTGTATGAGTAATATATCTGAAAGAACTCTTTATTTTCATAACCATAAATCACATAACCTGCCGGATTGAATCTGAAAAAAGGTTGATTGAAAGCGGGGCGTTGTGCATTAAAAAAACGCTGTATGTAAGCAAGTATGTGGATAGTACAATATCGTAAATCTTCTTGAGTGAGTTGCTCGTCATTAGTTGGATGATAGATACCGGGCTTCTCTCCCTCTTGCAGGGGGCGATAGTACTCACAATAGGGCATATTGCCTTTGATGTCCATCAACATAAGTGCGTGAGCGAATTTTTTATCACCCCGTTGTACATCAATTAAAAGTTTGTACTGATATGAACATTTATAATCGTCATACGCATTGTGCGGACCGAATAATCCAAATAAACTCATGTACATTTTCGCATGGTCAAGGTTGAGTTTTTCGTAATAATCAGAGGTTAAGTACCATACAAAATCCCAATCTTGAAAAATAGGTATATAGTCGGGATGTATTTGTCGCCATTTGCTCCATGTCAGTTTTCGCAAAGTGAGGGTAGCATCAATCTTGTCCACATAAATCGAAACAGGTGTAGGCATATCATGTAAATTTAGAAATTTCAAATACGTAAATTTACAAAAAATTAGCATCAAAAGTCAAGGGTAAAATATCCTTAATTGAATTTAACACATACACTTCTCCTTTTTCACCATACAAAATGACCCGAATATCTTGTTTGAATCTAAACTCGCTTTCGGAAATCACTTGTCGGCACGAACCACAGGGTGTGACGGGTTTATCAAGGACCTGGCTGCCACTCGTGGCAGTAATCGCAATGGCTTCTATGGCTTCGGTCGGGTACTTTGCGGCAGCGGCAAATATCGCCACTCGCTCGGCACACAAGGTCAGCGGAAAAGACGCATTTTCCTGATTGTTGCCAATAATCACTTTGCCGTTTTTGAGCCGTAGCGCAGCCCCGACTTTGAACTTGGAATAAGGTGCATAAGCATCTTTCAATGATTTTTTGGCGGCTTTCAATAAGGCTTTATCCGCTTTATTCAACTCCTTCATGCCACTATACACTTCTATATTTGCATTTAAACTAAGTATTTTCATTTATTATTTTAATTTTGCCCTTTCTATTTTTCAGACCACTTTACTGTCAGAGGTCAGACTTTGTTGATTTTCAACATTTGAATAGTAAAATAGGCTGACCTTACCAAAAAAGGGCTTCAAAGATAGAGGAAATTTCCGACATTAAAAATATATAAAATTATTCAGCTATTTCATATTCAAAAACAAACCAATTATTTTGAAAAATATCTTAATCATAGGCGCGGGTCGCTCGGCGACCGCCCTTATCAAATACACCCTCAAAGAAGCTGAAAAGCACAATTGGTTTGTCACCGTAGCCGATGCCGATCCGGAGGTCGCCGAGCAAAAGGTGAATGGACATTCAAATGGCAGAGGCACTTGGCTTGATGTGATGAAACCCAATGACCGCCGCGATATTATTGAGCGCAATGATGTGGTGGTCTCGCTGCTGCCCGCACACCTGCATATACGTGTAGCAAAGGATTGTATCAAGTACAAAAAACACTTGGTGACGGCTTCGTACATCTCGCGCGACATGTACCGCTTG
Organism: uncultured Saprospiraceae bacterium; assembly: GCA_938028705.1. Taxonomy (GTDB): domain Bacteria; phylum Bacteroidota; class Bacteroidia; order Chitinophagales; family Saprospiraceae; genus JAHDEO01. The sequence goes on from CALIZI010000477.1 coordinate 3,531, forward strand.
GGCGAACAAGTCAAATCGGCAGAATTGATTTTCATGGGCGAAATGGGGCTTGACCCCGGCATCGACCACATGTCTGCCATGCAGACTATCAACGAGTTGCGCGACAAAGGTGCGAAATTGAGCGCTTTTCGCTCCTATGCAGGCGGACTGATTGCGCCGGAGAGCGACAATAATCCCTGGCATTACAAATTTACATGGAACCCGCGCAATGTGGTACTCGCCGGACAAGGCACTGCACAGTATATCGAAGACGGGCATTATAAACACATCCCCTACCACCGTCTTTTTTCACAATATGAACTCATAGACGTGCCGGGTATGGGCGAATATGAGGCTTATCCCAATCGAAGTTCGCTACTCTATCGCACCACTTACGGCTTGCAAAAAATACCAAGTTTGCTACGTGGCACACTACGACATAAAGGCTATTGTGATGCTTGGAACGCACTTGTACAAATTGGTTTGACGGATGATACTTATCCGATTGTCGGTTCAAAAAATCTGACCTATCACAAACTTGTGGACGGCTACCTACCCCGCAGTGAAGGTAACAGTACGCTCAAAGAACGGGTGGCGGGAATGCTTAAAATTGAAAAGGATTCGGAAGTCATCAAAAAACTGGAATGGCTCGGTATTTTTGACCGCACCAAAATAGGACTCAGCAAAGCCACACCCGCCCAAATTCTCCAACACCTTCTTGAGGAAAAATGGACACTCAAACCCGACGATAAAGACATGATTATCATGCAACACGAGTTTGATTATACGCTTGACGGTAAGTCGGAATCACTCATTTCCACGATGGTATTGAAGGGGAATGACTCGATAGACACTGCCATGTCGCGCCTTGTCGGGTTGCCACTTGGTATTTTTGTCAAACTTATTATGCTTGGCAAAATCAAGGCTACGGGAGTCAATATTCCCGTCATGCCGGAAGTCTATACGCCTGTATTGAAAGAATTGGAAGATTATGGCGTGATATTTAAAGAAACTATGAAGTAGTGATTAGTTTATAGAGTTTATAAAGTGATTAGGGAACGCATAGATTAAGATTACATGTTCTTTTTATGAAATATACATGATAACTTGACAATATCATGTTCGATTTTTATTTAATATAGTTGGCATTTTGCTCTTGAATTTGGGCTAAAACTCGTCTGACATTTTCAAAATTCACCGATGATGTCATATTTTTCCAGCAATGTTTAAATGTCTGACGAGTTTTAGCCCAAATTCGGAAAAAATATCCCATGTTAAACACAAACA
>CALIZI010000478.1 GCA_938028705.1 uncultured Saprospiraceae bacterium
CCGATTTTTCAAATTCACTTAATTCAGAGTGCCTACCATTACCCTGTCCTTTCTTTTTTAATATCATTTCTATTTTATTTTGAACCACAAATATCTTATTTTTTTAGATATTTTGGATGACACACTTTATTGAACACTCTCGCCTACTGAATTTTGCTGATTGCAGACATTATTCAGTAGGCACTTTTATTGTTCTTTCCTCTTTTACTTTTCTCTCACACCAAAGTAAGATACACCCTAAATCACTTGCTATTATATTTTGCTCTTTCTGTATTCGGATTAATTTATTCTGCATGTCACAAATACACTTCTTTACTTCGCTTTTTGATATACAGCGGATTATTTTCCTAAATTGAGAAATAATTATTTTTCTGTATTCATTTAGTTCCCCATTATTGTGTAATGTTTTACGAGCGGATTCAATTCTATTGTCTAAGTTTTCATCCTTATATTCATAAAACAAAGGGAGTTGAATAATTCGACTCGAATTGACATACCTTTGACCAGATAGACTATTCTCATAATTAAATACTTTACTAAGTCGATATATAGCTTTATTTAGATTGCCTGAAAACCAATAAGCTATAAGAATATTATAATGATAAGCAAGTTTTCTTCCCCTTGAAATAACTTTACTTAATTCGTTCCATTTAGATTCAATATTTTTAACCCTGTCTAATGCCAACTCGAATTCACTGTTATTTAAATAATATCCCAATAATTTAAACTGAATAGTATTAAACATTTTTATATCATCATTTGATACCATTATTAACTTATCTATCACATCTAAATAATCATCAAATTTTCCTGCCGTATCGGCTATAACAAGATACCTACATAGATATTGTTTATATTTTATCAAACCAGTCATACTCAAAGTATCCTGCCCCAAATCATAAGTATTGATGAGGTTTCGAGCAGATTTCAAAGATAAATCCCACCTTCCCTGATTAATATAATATGCTTCTTCCGAGATATAATAGTTTCTTTTTGCTATTTGAGATAGACTATTTATTTCATCTTGTTCTAATAATGATATTGATAAGTCTTCTACTTTTCTACGATTTAAACCCTCTTGTAATCTAGGGTCCTTTAGGGTAATCATTTGTACTCGAACTGCGTTATCTTTGATATCTACTTCTTGACTTAACTTAGCTTTTACAGATTTTCGCTCATCCAACAAAGCAAAGACTCTTTTCTCTCTATCATTATCATCTCTTAGTTTCAATAACCACCACTCCCACTCAAACAACTCAATCAAAACAGAAAAGCACTCATGCTCTTCGGCTTTGGTCTTAATATCCTTGATTTGTTTCTCATAATCCTTAATTAAATCTTTGTGATTTGCTGCTTTTTCATACAGCACAGGCAGCAATACCATTTGTCGGCGCAATGAAGTTTCCACATTACGGTCGGCATGAAAAATACTCAGGCTTTCCATGATTTTCTCCTTCAGTTGCGTTTTCTTACGCGGGAGTTGTTGGATAAATTTCTCTTTTTTGAAATGCTTTTTTACTGCTTTTTCATCATATTCCTCTTGCGTATCCATAAACTCAAATAGTCGGAGGTAGTCCGGTTTTTCTTTGGCATGATGCACGCGCGAATATTTAGCAAAGTAAGTTTTTTCTCCGGTGGTTAATGATTTGATTAAAACAAATAATCGGTCTTGTTGTAGCTGCATACCTATCACGTATAATTATTAGGTGTATAATTAATTTTTGTATTTTGTGACAGTAGTTTATCGGAATGATAAAGGTAATGGAAAATAATCATTTGTCAAAGTAAAAACAGAATAATACAGTGACATTTTCGCTAAAAATACCCATATTTTCGCGCTCGGTTGCATGTGATGAATGAACAACTGTGGACTAATTTGTAAAACAAATAATAAAACACTACTTTTGCGGGTCGAAATGGGAAATATGTAAGCTCACTATCATTTACCCATCGTACTAACATAAAAATTACTAATCATTTCGGTTAATAATCTTGCATAAGTCAATGGACTATCGACTATTAACTATGGACTAAAAGAAATTATGGATTCTATAATCAAATTAGCAGTTCCTGCTATGGGCGTAGTTGCCTTATTATATACATTTTGGCGTTCTGCGTGGGTCAGCAAACAAGAAGTTGGCACAGATAAAATGGGGCGTATTGCTGCCGCTATACAAGATGGCGCAATGGCTTTTTTGAAAGCTGAATATAAAGTATTGGCGATTTTCGTAATTGCTGTAGCTATACTATTAGGTATTTCCGGTGCTACAGAGGGTTCTTCGCCGCTTGTGGCTTTGTCATTTATTTTGGGAGCGATATGTTCTGCACTTGCGGGTTTTTTGGGTATGCGTGTAGCCACCAAAGCCAATGTGCGTACTACCAATGCCGCACGTACCAGTTTAGGCAAAGCCTTAGAGGTGGCTTTTGCGGGAGGTGCAGTCATGGGGCTTGGCGTGGTAGGACTTGGTGTACTTGGCTTGGGTTCACTCTTCCTGATATATAGCAATATGGGTTGGGAAATCAATAAAGTGATTACCGTACTGACAGGCTTTTCATTTGGTGCTTCTTCTATTGCCTTATTTGCGCGTGTAGGTGGCGGTATTTATACCAAAGCTGCCGACGTAGGAGCTGATCTCGTGGGTAAAGTCGAAGCAGGTATCCCAGAAGATCACCCACTCAATCCTGCCACTATCGCTGACAATGTAGGTGATAACGTAGGTGATGTAGCCGGTATGGGTGCGGATTTATTTGAATCTTATGTGGGGTCTATTATAGGTACTATGGTATTGGGTGCTACATTCATCGGACTTGGTGGATTTGAGGCAACGAATACTTATGGCGGTCTCAATGCTGTTTTGTTGCCACTTGTTTTGGCTGCAGTGGGTATTTTGACTTCTATCATAGGTACTTTCTTTGTAAAAGTAAAAGAAGGCGGTAGCCCACACAAAGCGCTCAATGCAGGAGAATTTATCTCTGCCGGACTGATGCTTGCAGCTACTTTCTTCATTGTAAAAGCGATGTTGCCGGGCGAATGGACCGTAGCAGGTGGCACGACTTACGGTTCTACCGGAGTATTTATTGCCATTATATTAGGACTTTTTTCCGGATTGGGTATTGGTAAAGTCACCGAATACTACACAGGCACAGGTACACGCCCTGTGCAGTCTATCGTTGACCAATCGCTTACAGGTTCCGCCACCAACATCATTGCCGGACTTGGCGTAGGGATGCAATCTACCGCTATTCCAACCTTGATATTGGCAGCAGCGATTATCGGCGCACACCACTTTGCAGGTTTGTATGGTATTGCGATTGCAGCCGTAGGGATGCTTTCCAATACAGGTATTCAACTTGCTGTTGATGCTTACGGACCGGTTTCCGATAATGCAGGTGGTATCGCTGAAATGGCAGAACTACCAAAAGAAGTTCGCCAACGTACCGACAAACTCGACGCAGTAGGTAACACTACCGCAGCTATCGGAAAAGGATTTGCGATTGGTTCTGCTGCCTTAACAGCACTCGCACTTTTCGCGGCATTTATGGCTACTGCGGGTATTGATGCCATTAATATTGCCAATCCGAAAGTCATGGCTGGTTTGCTCGTAGGTGGTATGTTACCTTTCCTATTCTCTGCCCTTTCTATGAATGCAGTAGGACGTGCAGCTATGGATATGATTACAGAAGTACGTCGCCAGTTTGCGGATATTCCTGAACTCAAAGCTGCACTCGCAGTCATGAAAAAGAATGACGGAAAAGAAATGAGCGAATGGTCGTCAGCCGACCAAGCTACTTTCGAGGCAGCCGACGGTAAAGCCGAATACAGCAAATGTGTAGAAATTTCTACCAAAGCCTCTATCCGCGAAATGATACTTCCGGGTGTCATTGCAGTCGTTACTCCGGTGCTATTTGGCTTCTTAGGTGGTGCCGAAATGTTGGGTGGTGTACTCGCAGGTGTGACTGTTTGTGGTGTACTCATGGCTATCTTCCAATCCAATGCAGGTGGTGCTTGGGATAATGCCAAAAAGATGTTTGAAGAAGGCGTAGAAATTAATGGAAAAATGTACTATAAAGGTTCTGAACCACACAAAGCTACCGTAGTAGGTGACACTGTGGGCGACCCATTCAAAGACACTTCCGGTCCTTCCTTGAATATTTTATTAAAATTAATGTCTGTTGTTGCTTTAGTTATTGCACCTTTCTTGTAATAATTGTATCTTTGCAACAACATTCTCCTGAAACAATACAGAGCGGGCGTTCCGATTTTTATCGGAACGCTTTTTTATTTGTACCGACTGTCTTTACGCAAGTGAATATGTGGATATACAGAATATCTCTATTCACATCAATACTTCAACACTCCAGACTATGCGCCTAAGTTTACCCAAAGTGGCTTAGACTTTGGACGAAAAGTCGTTCAAAAAAAATAGGCAAAACTATTGCTAGTAGTTATCTGTGAATAAAACTAAAGCAGAACAGTTTTGCCATGATATATTAGGTTTGGACATGAATCATGCCAAAGGTTTAGTGAATA
>CALIZI010000479.1 GCA_938028705.1 uncultured Saprospiraceae bacterium
AAACTCGTCTGACATTTTCAAAATTCACCGATGATATCATATTTTTCTAGCAATATTTAAATGTCTGACGAGTTTTAGCCCAAATTCGGAAAAAATACCCCATGTTAAACACAAATATATTTTTATTTTTAAAACATGACATTGTCAAGTTAGGTACAGCATAGCGATTTACAAAATAGCTTTCCCTTAGCTTTGCTCCCGAATCACATCCAAACCCTGTCTCAAAATATCCTGTACATTTGTTTTTGAGGTACAAGCAAATTCGCAAAGCGCGACATCTTCGGGCGCGAGTTCGTAAATACCCAAGCCTTCCATGCGTTCAAAATCATTTGCCAATATTGCTTTGATTAAATGTTGCGGATATACGTCCATTGGCAATACAGATTCGTACTGACCTGTCACGACCAATGCACGATGTTCGCCATGTGTATTGGTTTCAGCTTGGTAAGTAATGTCTTTGAATGCCGAGCCGGGAAAGGTCGAAGATGCACTCGGACGCACCGCCACAGGATTCATCCAACCAAATAATTCGTACTCATCATTTTCGTGCAAAACGGTAATTTGGTCATCAAAAAATCCGAGATAGCCGTCATTCGCGATTTGCGTTCCGGTCAATACATCGCCCGCTACGGTACGTGTTTTTCGTTCGGTAAGGATATTATTATTTAAAATATTTTCAACACTCGCGCCTACCGGAAGGGTATAATATTTTGGTTCGCGTACCTCTGCGCCTGTGACTGCAATCGTGCGTTCTGCGCGATATTGACCTTTTGTAAATAAGTTGCCGATAATCGCTACATCTTGCGGATTGACGACCCATACGACTTCACCTTTATTAATAGGTGCAGTGTGATGAATCTGTACGCCAACATTTCCGGCAGGGTGTGGTCCGTTGAACCAATGTTTTTCTACATTTTGTGCGCGGGTGAAGGTGAGTGAAGGTGCATTTTCGCCACTCGCATTTAAGCCCAAATGCACTTTTCCTTCTGTCAATTTATTCAAAACATCTAAGCCGCGTTGAAAGGCAGTTGCCTTATTTTTCATCGCAAAATCAACATCGGGAGCGAGTGGTGCAGAGTCGAAAGTAGAGATAAAAATATCGCGTGGCACATCCGCAGGGTCAGCCACCAACTCGAAAGGACGTTGGCGAATAAATGCCCATACACCGCTCTCTGTCAGGTAGTTGACTAAATCTTCGCGTGACTTGAAGTCATTTAAATTGACGGCAGCACGCTCGGTATATTGTTGTTCTTTATCGGCGAGAATGACGATTTTATCAATCGCTCTTTTCTCTCCGCGAAGGACATCCACGACTTGCCCGCTGACGGGTGAAGCGTATTTGATTTCAGGTCGTTTTTTATCAAAAAATAAAATATCGCCTGCCTTTATTTCATCGTCTTTTTCGACCAATACTTTAGGTATCGGCGACATACCGACGAAGTCGCGCGGACTAATCGCTACGGTATTGACTCGTGCGTCGCCCAATACTTTTTGAGCTGCGCCTTCGAGCTTGATGTCATGTCCACGCTTTAGGCGAGTGACAGAACCGCCCTTCGCGTAGCCGATGTCACGCGGCTTGGTAATTTCGGACATGCTCGGAAAGAGTGTGTAGTTATCTCCGGTTTTGTCTGCACCGACTTTACGTGCTTCTTCGCTCATAAATATATCGGAGACCAACATAATGACGACCAATAATATCAGGAGCGCAATTACGAAAAGTCCTGTGAGCATGGCATTAGAAAGGCTACCGGATTGTGCCTGTGCTGTGACTGCGAAAGTCAGTAAGGACAGTAAAAGGACAGAACGTTTAAATCGAATTTTCAATTTATTTATATTTTAGTTGAGCTAATTTTTGAATTAATAAATATATTTTAAAATTAATTAATTTATTAACAGATTTACTCATTCACCAATTAACTTTTAAAACTGCTTCTTACGTCAATTTGACCTTTAAAGTTGCATAATTTTTATGTGAATTTCACGATACAAATTAGACATTATATACAGGTCTTGTAAAAATCGCTGCAAAGATAAAAACCTTCGCATAAAAAAGATAGGTCTAAGGGGTTTTTTGGAAGTATATTTCACTTATTTAGATTTCCTCTAAACAGCGTGAAAAAATAAATTGATAAAAATGCAACACTATTGAATAGCTTACGTAAAATTGGAAATGTGATATAAATGAATATCAAAAAGGAAGATAATTAGAATGGAAAAAAGCGGAATCCACCTCGATAAAATCCAACAAATACCGAGGCGGATATCCATAGTGGGAACGGCATAATGCCCCACATAATTTGTCTGTTTTTCAGACAAACCTAGTTTCGTGATTACTCACTGCTTTGGAGATTATAAAAACAAAATCAACTTAACTCAATTATTTCTTTACAACCCTTTGTTTTAGGTTGGTTTAATTTTTTTTAAAGCGGTAAAGAATCTTCCGTAGCATATACATTGTAGAGGAAAAATCATAAATAGGGAAATCAAATTTCTGCTCGTGAAGATTCTTTACATAATCGCTTGTTAATCAACTCAAAAGTTATACTTAAAAATTACTGTTTTAATATATTTTGCAATTTCAATGTTAGTGATTTACATTTTCCCATTTTTTTAATACTGAGTAAAAAAGGAATCCACCCCAACGAAACCCAACAAAAATGTCGGGGCGGAATCCATAGTGGGAACGGCAAATGGTAAATCTTTAGGGTCTTTACAATGAGTAGCCTTTCATTTGTAAAGACCTTTTTTTTGTCAAATTTTTTGTGTCGAAAATCTTATATTTTCGATGTATTTATGATACCGGACTGTTTGTCAAACCGACCGAACGCCGGTGAAAAATCTTAATTAAATATCTTACATCGTCTTTTGGATGAACAAACTTTTTACACCATTAATTAAGATTTGACACCTTTGTTCAGAGGGATAAAGGTTAAAATCATATAAAATGTCCAGTAGTACAAGCCTTATTCTGTGTGCCTGCCTTTAGGCGGCTGCCTGACGTTGTTGGCATTTTCGTGCTGCCAGATTGATAATCCAAGCGTCAGGATTTTGGACGCGCTCGTCGTCCAGTTGGCTCATCAATTCGAGGATGGCTTCGTAAGCGATCACTCTTGCCACTTTGTGGTTGTTGAGCATTGATAAGCAATAAGTTGTCAATTCGGTATGGCATCTATCATACAGAGTATGATAAATAGGCCAGTTACTGATGGTGTTCTGCTGCCACAGCAAATAGTAGATTGAATGTTTGTTTTTCATAGTACAATGTTTGTCTCTCGACTGAGTTTAAAAAAGATGTTTGCTGATGAGATTTGTCATTCTTCCGGTTTAGCCTGCCGGAATTATTTAGCCTTAAATGTGAATGACGTATCTCTAAAAGTGATGTTTCTGTTTCCTCCAGAGTTCTATTTTATTGTTTCAATTAACTTGTGTGAACATGTTTTTGAGGGATAGTTATTTTCGTTCACATTACAATGTTCGGGGTATTTTGATTAGGAAAAAAATCCAGTTTAAAGAATTTCTCCCTTATTTTTTTATTATTTTTGAAAGGTTAAAATTTAGTCTATTATTTCATAACTAATTGGTTTTCAATATTTAATTACTAAAATTAGTTACTATTTATGTAAACATTTTCTCCCGATTTTTTTATTTATCTGTCATTTTACTTTTCATGTTAAAATGATACGGGAGAGATTTTTTTATTTCAGAATATGTGCCTGTTATTGTCAATTAACTTGTGTGAAGTTTTGGATTTTGTATGTGTTCCCTTTCGTTCACATTACAATGTTCGGGGTATTTTGATTAGAAAAAAAAGCCAGTTTCAAGAATTTCTCTCTTATTTTTTTATTACTTTTGTTTTACTTTTTAAATTTTATTAATTTTGTAACATATTGTTAATCAATTTTTTAATCAGATATTAAAGTTTTTTACCGAGGGGTTTGTTTCTCCCGATTTTTTTTAGTAGAAAATGACTGAAAATGCACAAAAGTAAATTAATAAAACTCTTTAGCGGGCTATCGAGGACGGAATTATTGGAGTTTGGGCGGTATTTGAAAGCACCTGTTTTTAATAGAGATGATAATTTGGTGAAGCTATATGAGTATATTAAGAAGTATTATCCTGATTTTAAATCGGAAAAATTGGATAAATCTTATTTTTTAAAGAAAATGACAGGTAGCGCATCAACTAAAGATAGAAAAATACATGATTGGATGAGTGACCTGACCCGGAAACTGGAAGATTATCTGATTATAGTGGAAACACGGAATAAGCCTTTGACTCGGGATTTTGTATTGTTGGATGCCATGAAAGATCGGCAAATAGATGAGTTGTTTTTTAAAAACATCAGAAGTATCAGGTCTAAATTGGATAATTCGCCGGAGCGGGATATGTTTTATTATTTCAATCAGTGGCGGTTGAGACATGAAGCTTTTTTTTACAGCAATACTCCGCAAAAGTATAAAGAGGAAAAAGACATAGAAAAAACAATGTCGGAAATGGATAAATTTTTCTGTGCTGTCAAATTGAGATATAGTGCTGATATGATGACTGTTGAATTGAGTTATTCGGCTGACCATAATATTGCATTGTTGCCCGAGGTTTTGAAAGAAATCAGAAAACCAGAGTATAAAAAAAATAAGCTATTTAAAATTTATGAACTTGCCATTGATTTGTTTTATGATGAAAAAGATGAAACTTATGACAAGCTGGAAAAATTAATTTACGCCCATCTACATTTAGGGAGTCAATCAGAGAAACATGCACTACTCAATTTTTTGCTCACCCATGCCGGTAAAAAACTTATTGAGGGTAGGGAGAGATATCGGCAAAAAATATTTGATTGGTACGTATATAAAATTAATAATGAGTTAATATTAGAAGACGGTTGTATCCCTGCACCTCACTTTCTGAATGTAATGTATTTGGCAACTGCCTTACATGAAGTAAAATGGTTGGAAAATTTTATAAGTAATTATATTCAATACTTAAATGATGATGTTAGAGAAAATACTACTTTACTCGCTAAGGCTTATTTATATTTTGCCAAAAAAGAGTATAAAAAAAGTCTTCGCACACTTATGCAAACGAGAGGTGGAGACTTCACCTACCCTTTAAATGTAAGAACATTAAGTATTCAATGTTATTATGAGCTTAAAGATATAGAACTACTTACAATGGAATGTAATAATTTTAGTAGGTATATAAACAGAAATGAAAATATAGGAGATAATATAAAAAAAACCGTAAAAGATTTTATTCGTTTTGTTCGTTTACTCGTCGAAGCCCCTTACAAAAAAGATATTACCAAAGAAAAACTTAATGAGAAACTTAATAAAGCAAAAGGCGTAAGGTCTAAATCATGGTTAAATGAGAAAGTGGCAGAATTAAAATAAAAAAGTCAACTTTATGTCTAAAGTTGACTTTTTTGAAAATATAATATGCTCTTACTTATCAGTACACTGAAAGTTTGATTTGCTTAGTTCAATGTGATGACTTCCTTATCTTCACCATTTGGTGTTTCTACGACCAACATATAGAATCCTGCATCAAGTTCACTCAAATCAAGTGAAATTTGAGGTTCATTTGTTGTCTTTTCTATAAGCACTGTTCCGGCTTTTATTACTTTGACCGTCATCGTATAATCGCTGTCGGCTCCTACTCTACTGCGCTCGTCAGTCACCTCTGCCATTCTACCACTTACTACAATAATAGACCCACCGCCGTCTTCCTTATCAAATTGTATTGTTTCATTTGAAGTCGTCGGGTTCGTAGTATTCGCTGCATAAGTAGTTGTAGCGATAAAAGTAAATACACTAAATAAAACTGTTTTAAAAATAATACTGAATTTCATAATTACTGAGTTTTAGAATGAGTAAAAAGATAATGTTTCTCGCAACTCTTCCTCTATCACTTTTCGATACAAACATTTAACGAAGTAGCCTTTTCCGTATGTCTGCCGGACAATGTCCGCGAAAAATAAAATTGGTCAAATTACGTTTTTTGTTTTTGTTCTTCGGATGTCATTATTCTCATGCAGTTCTAATTTTTAAAATGAGAATAAATACTAAATTTTTGTTTTTGTTCTTTAGATATTTTGCTGTATCTGTTACAAACGTATGGCGAGGTCAGATTTTTTGCACTTTCATTTATTGTATATTTGTGACAGGATATATCAAATCAAATATTTATTAAAATAATATCAATCAAACATAAATGATTGGCTTGTTTTTTTCATTCTTTACCTTATTATCTAGGTTACATTAATTTTACGCGACTATCTCTTAGTTGTTACATTTTTTTCATTTTTTTTACCTACAAAATACAAAAAAACATATTTTATTAAACTTAAAAACACACAAACACACAAATATACAGCTTTACAATTACACATTCAAAAATCTTATAAAACATGAACAATCAACAAATTAAACATAACAAATATAATTTTATCATTTTAAATAAAATATTAAATATTTTTTATATATTTAAATAGATTCAAAAATATATTTATTAAAAAAAAATATCCAATAATAATATTATCATAAAAAATAACATTCGCAAGTATATTTTATTTCATAAAAACATATAATTTAAAAAGTAAATTTTACATCAATTTGCATATCAATTTTGTGATTATATTAATTAAGCTTTAGTATCCAGCTACCATACATTTTATCCAAAATTATAAGTATTAACTGCATTGACTCCCAATATAATGATCAATTGAAAAGATATTTCAGTTGAAAATTCGTATAATAATGCCCATAGTTTTTCGTATTTTCACAAAAAAATCTTTCACTTTTCAGCACTTTATAAAGATCCATTCACTTAATCATTGTATTTTGCGAAGCAAAATATCGCGCCCCTCACCAAATATGGCTCTGTAGTTCAAGGGATAGAATAGGAGTTTCCTAAACTCTAGATTCGGGTTCGAGTCCCGGCGGAGCTACCATATTACTGGATTTTGGAAATTAGGGAATTGGGAAATTAGGAAATTAGGAAATTCGGTTTATAATCGTAACTCATTGATAACCAATTGAATAATTTTCATTAATAAAATAAAACATGTAATTAATTACTTTTTGTAAAAATCTAAAAAAGTCCCGATAGTTATCGGGATTACCTAATTTCCCAATTTCCTCTGCCCAAAGTCCAAATATTATATAGCAATGAAAAAAGCCACACTATTTCTAAGCCTTATCATCCTTGCAGCTTGCAGCACTAAAATTCAAAGCACATCACCCATGCCATCACCTGACACGCCAACGAATATCCGGCTCGACCTCGCACAAGCCAACCGCCTTGCCCAACTCCCACTCGCCTGCATCACGCAGCCCTTCCCCTACAAGGCAGGACACACCATCGCCAAAACCGAAGATATGGACTTGCCGCAGGTACATCATCCGGCATTTTACGGCTGTTTCGATTGGCACTCCGCCGTACATGGGCATTGGTCGTTGGTCTATCTGATGAAGCAATTTCCGCAATTAGAAGCCGCCGACACCGCCCGTCAAAAACTCCAGCTCAACCTCACCAAAACCAACATCGAAAAAGAAGTCGAATACTTCGCCATGAACCGCTACACCAAGTCCTTTGAGCGAACCTACGGCTGGGCATGGCTCCTCAAATTGCAGGAAGAACTCTACACTTGGGATGACCCTGATGCAAAAGAATGGTACAACAACCTCCGCCCACTTGCCGATTATATCTCCAATGCCTACATCGAATACCTGCCAAAACTCGTCTATCCCATTCGCGCAGGCGAACACACCAATACCGCCTTCGGACTCAGTTTTGCCTACGACTACGCACGCACCACAGGCGATACCGCCCTCGCCGATGCCATCACCGAAAATGCCATTCGCTTCTATCAAAACGACAAGGGCTGTCCAATCAACTGGGAACCAAGCGGTTACGATTTCCTCTCACCTTGTTTGCAGGAAATGGACATTATGAGAAAGGTGCTGCCCCAAGCAGACTTCAACGAATGGCTAAAAAATTTCCTCCCCCAACTCCATGCCCAAAACCTCCAACTCCAACCCGGAAAAATCATTGACCGCTCCGACGGCAAACTCGTTCACCTCGACGGCTTGAACTTCTCCCGCGCATGGTGCCTCTACCCTTTGGCAGCCAATAAAAATGCCACCCAACTCGCCAATCTCCACCTAAACCATTCCCTCAATAAAATCGCCGACGGCGATTATGCAGGACAACATTGGCTCGCTTCTTTTGCCCTCTACGCCTTCAAAACACAGAATCAATAATGGTTAATGGTTAATGGTCAACGGTTAATGGTTAATGGTGAACGGTTAATGATTAATTGTAAACATTTGACTATTAAAAATTTATGACTAAATATTCACTATTAACCGTTCACCATTAACCATTAACCATTAACCATTAACCATTAACCATTAACCATTAACCGTTCACCATTAACCATTAACCATTAACTATTAACCATTAACCATTCACCATTAACCATTCACCATTCACCATTAACCATAACCATTAACCATTAACCATTAACCATTAAAAAAGATGAAAAAATACTTCGGTCCGAGTACCCTTGTTGCGGCGGCTTTTATAGGTCCCGGCACACTGACCACCTGCACTATGGCGGGCGTACAGACAGGCTACATGCTCTTGTGGGCAATGCTGTTTTCGATTGCTGCGACGATGATATTGCAGGAAATGTCGGCACGTTTGGGCTTCATCACTCGCGCCGGACTCGGCGAAGCCATCAACCAACAATTCACAAAAGGCATATCGCGTTACTTGGTCTTTTTTCTCGTTATTGGCGCGATACTCATCGGCAATGCTGCCTACGAAGCGGGCAATATTTCCGGCGGCGTATTGGGGCTTCACCTAATGGTCGGTGAGCTAAAAATCCTACCGCTTTTACTTGGTGGAATCAGTTTTTTGTTTCTCTATTTTGGTCGTTACAAACTCATTGAGCGTGTCCTGATTTTCCTTGTGATACTAATGAGTATTTGCTTCCTCGCCACAGCCGTCATTGTACAGCCCGACCTCAATGCCATACTCAAAGGCTTCCGACCTTCGGGCATCAACGACCACTTTCTACTCATCATGGGCTTGATAGGCACCACCGTTGTTCCCTACAATCTCTTCCTCCACGCCTCCACCATTTCCAAAAAATGGGATACCAATGCCACCCTCAAAGACATCAGAATTGAAAACGCCGTTGCTATCATATTAGGCGGCTTGATTTCGATGCTCATTATCATTACCGCTGCCGCTTCGCAGGGGCAAGTCGAAGCCGTCACTTCCGCCAAAGACCTCGCCACCCAACTCGAACCGCTCTTTGGTACTGCCGCCAAATGGGGCATGGGCTTAGGTCTGCTCGCTGCCGGGCTGAGTTCTACGTTGACCGCCCCCATCGCTGCGGCTTATGCGGCACAAGGGCTTTTTGGCTGGGAAAAAGACGAAAAAGACATCAAATTCCGTGCAGTGTGGATGCTCATACTCGGCATTGGCATCCTCGTTGCCATGACCGGCGCAAAGCCCGTCCTCATTATCAAATTTGCACAAATCACCAATGCCATACTCCTCCCCTTCGTCGCCCTTTACCTGCTCTATATTTCCAATTCCAAAAAATTACTTGGCACACATACCAATACTATACTCATCAATACATTAGGGATTATCGTCATTGGTATCACCATTTTATTATCTATCAAAACATTTAATAAAATTTTTAATTTTTTATAACACACACAGTACGGGCTGCTTTAGCTGCCCAAAATACACATCAACAAGTATTTAAGCACCCCGTTTACTAAACTTCAAAAAGCTTGGTAAACGTAAGTAAAGCACTGATTTTTAGACATTTACTAATATTTAAACTTTACTTACGTTTACTAAACTTTTCAAGTTTAGTAAACAGAGTATATTGCTTTTTTTGTATAAAAAATCGAATAACGAGGTCTTTTTTTATTGTTTAAAAATGCTTCTGTTTGGCTTCCTCGCAAAATACCCTCTACAGCATTTCACGTTGAGCGATACGAGGTCAGTGCCTTATAGTTTTTAGGTATCTACATTCGTGCCTTACTCACTCCCGAAAGCTTTCGAGATAAATATGTGGATAGTTTGTACTGACTGCTTTAGCTGTCAAGTGAGTAAGGAAAACACTTGTAAGTTCTTGATTTTAAATCAATTAAAAATAAAATACACTTGACAGCTAAAGCAGTCAGTACGAAATCCATAACTTTTTTGTATCTTTAAATGTTTTAGATTTTGGACAACAAGTAATCAGTTTATTTTTTTATTAAATATTTTTTATGCAATAAAAAATTAAGCTGACTGCCTGATAAACCGATTAACTGATCAACTAATTCACCAGACCATGGCTTATAATAAACGACATAACAGATACAGAAAAGGAAAAGCGACAAATTCCGTCTCCCGACAAACATCTACAAAGCGTAGCACCACAGCTGGGCGGTCACGCAAACGCCGTTCATCTTTCACAGCGAGTATGATGCAGATGCTGATGCCTTTGTTGTTCTTTATTGGGCTTGGTGTCTATCTCTTTTCCAATATTGATGTGGAAGACCTCAAAACGGCTATCAAAGAATCGCAGACCAAAGAGCGCAGCATAGAACAGCCCGAAAGGAATATAACAATAGAAGATGAACCTTTGGTCAATGTGCCACCCACCGAAGAGACAAATGATTTTACGGAATCGGATCAAGAAATATTTAAAATAGTAGAGCAAATGCCACGTTTTGCGGGCTGTGAAAATATGGAAGGTACAAATGATGAAAAAAAGCGATGTGCAGAAAAAAAGATGCTACAATTTATTTACAACAACGTAAAATATCCGACAGAAGCTCGTGAAAATGGCATTGAAGAATTGGTTGTTATTGGTTTTGTGGTCAATGAAGCCGGCGATGTCACCGACCCGAAAATCATACGTGGCAATCGCGACGATTTGAATGCAGAGGCTTTGTGCGTGGTTAATGAAATGCCGCGTTGGACACCGGGAATGCACGAAGGCAAGACCGTTAAGGTACAATTTAATTTACCTATCCGGTTTGAGTTAGAATGATGGCAATGCGATAATGCTGAAATGCGATAATGTTTTTCATTGACGCATTACATCATTTCAGCACTATCGCATTACAATATTATTTCCCAAACCATCACAGTACGGTCATCGCTACACGAAATCAGGTAATTGTTGTACGTTGACCAAAGCAAGCAATTGACCGAATTGATATGACAACCATAACGTGCCGTATCAATAACTTTTAGCAATTTGAATGTTGTAGCATCCCATATTTTAATCGTCTTATCGCGGCTGGCGGTGGCAAAAATATGTCCTTCGGGGTGATACACAATATCATTCAGCGTAAACCAATGTGCGGGCTGTTCGCTCTCCATACGGAAGTCCGCTTCGGTGTTCCATATCTTTAAATGAGCATCCCTTCCACCACTCAACAAGTAATCACCTTTCGGCGAATATCGGACGGTAAATACCGAATTATCATGCGCTCCTTCGATTCTTTTTTTAATATTTAAATCATTGTCCAACAAATAAATAGCCTTATCACTCGCGCCTACTACCCACTCCTGTCGCGCATCATTATAAGTGAGTGAACGAAGGCTCTCTGCTGCCAATTCGAGCGTCTCCACAGGTCGCATGGCTTCAATAGACCACTTCACCAATTTGCCGTCTCCACCTGCTGTATAAATGTCATCGTTCACATACTGAATATCAAAAATACCGTTTTTGTGATAAGCAATATTTCGGACATCTTTCTTTTTATTTAAGTCCACCCAATGCAATCCGCCATACATATTCCCGGCAAGCAACAAGTTGCGTTTTGGCAGATGTAATAACGAAAAAATATTTGTTTCTACCTTCGCTACTACCGTTGCTTGCTCCATATCCCGCATATCCCAACGAATCACCCAGCCTTCTCCGCCTCCCGACAGAAACTGTGAAGATGCACTTCCCCGCACCAGTGCATACACAGATGCACGATGTCCTGTAAGACGAGCGATTTGTTTAATTTTCATAATTGGATGTGCTGACGTGCTGATGTTTATTTTATAATTCACAAAAAACAACTTTTTTTTGAGACTTGATAAAGCATTTTAAATATTGCTCCTCTCCTACCCTGCCGAATATACTTTTTTTAAAAATATCTTATCGACAATTTTAATATTTGGTTAGCGTCTATTTTTTAAATATTATTTGTCAATAGTTTTCGTAAGTCACTCATTTTAAACAAAATATAGGGAACTAATCTTGGTTGGGGGGTGTTTAACAGGTGAAATGACAACACATTTTTTCACCACAAAAAGGTAAGATAATGAAAGCATTACGAAAAACAATCACAAGATTGTACCACAAGGTTTTCGTGTACAAAGTAGAACGAAAACACAGTGCTGACGACTACTCACATTTCGACGAATTATCGCAGCTCGACCCCACAGGAGGCTGATTTAGCGACAAGCAATGAGTTGAATTAGTGATGATTTTGAAGTCACTGACAGCAACATCGTAAAAATAGAAATAGAAAAGCCGGACACGATATATCGTGTTCGGCTTTTTGTTTATGATAAAGCAAATATGAATCAATCAGGAAAACACCGTAGCCCAAACCAATATGCCCAAAGGCACAATGATTACCCAAAAACGCCCACATTTGTAGAACTGTAAGCCATTTTGACTAAAAATATGAAATAGGTTTACAGCAAATAAAAAATAGAGTAGCGTGACCATCAACATATAACAAAAACATTTTAGGTGTTATGGAAAAGTTAAGGAAATTTATACTACTCTTTACGGCAATAACCCCGCCAAAGTTGCATTTTTTGAGGTTTTTTTTTACGAAAAATTTTAAGGACTAAAAAAATTATTTTATAAATTAGATTAAATAATATTCAATTTATTTATTTTATTTTAAAAATTCATATTCATAAAATAAATTCTCCAGAATATCACCGCCCCGCTTGACTTCCACACTCATAATAAACATATCATTTTCATCATAAGTATATCGGCGTTGAATGGCAGGGCTTTTAGGATGTTTCTCCTTAATGGATTGTAATTTATTGCCGTCATATTTGTAGGTCACATCAGACATTCTGCCGCCCGTTTGTTTGATGCCTGTGAGTTTGCCTTTGCGATTATAAGCCCGCTTTACTTCGTATTTTTCACCGCCTGATTCGTACCACATTTCACGCTTAATCCGGTCATCATCGTACAGATAAAAACAAACCTTCCCAACGAGCGAATCCCGCACCTCGGTACTGTATAATGTATCAAGCCTTGAAGGAACTGTGGTTGAAGGCAAATGATATTCTACTTGCCTGATTTTGTTGCTATTATATGTAACTTTACGCGATATTCGACGACCTTTCCAATCGTATTGCCACCATGTTCCGCTAGGTCCTTCTGCGTCTTCCTGATGAACTTTATCCAGCAAATCACCGATGTAGGTATAGTAGGTTATCATATCCAATTTGCCCTCGTAGTAGTCCTCAATTTCGAGCAAATTATCTTCATCATCATAGAAAAAATTTTGCTCACTGAGTACCTTTGTTTCCCAGTCTTTTTTCTGACAATACATCTTCTCGCTCAAGATACCCGAAGCAGTAAAATTGTACTGCATAAAGAAGCTATTGCTACCATCCTCACCGGCATCTTCACCCGCCGATAAGCGAATAGACTGAATACCATGTAGCCGAATAAAATCAGGATTATAGCGATGTTCTTGATTGAGCAGATAATCCGTTTTGAAAATATCTACAGAAGTTTCGGGAGCTAAAATTTGCGCTTGACTATAAACATTATCATAATTAATAATACATAAAATCAAAAGCAATAAGTATAAGTTTAATGTGTGTTTTATCATAAATAGTTTAATTTACAATTAATTAACGTGAGGTTGTACGCAGAATCTGTATTTTTGTGAAAAGTTGATTGGTTGATAGAGTTTATAAAGTTCATACAGTTTATAGAGTTGATGAAGTTTATACAGTTTATAAAGTTTATAGAGTTCATACAGTTTATAAAGTAATTATTTAGTGACAAGGATTTTTGTCTCTATCAACTAATCAACTCTGTAAACTTTATAAACTTAATCAACTAATCAAAGGGAGCAAGAGTGTTAAACAATTCGGGTTTACGCATATTTTTAACAAAAAAGTGTATTTTTAAAATATTTTTATCAAAAACATTACTGTATTTAATACGAATAATGGTGACGAATTATTTTAATTATACTCGAATTATTATCATTCTGCTTTAGTATCATGCTTAATCAGGTAATTCATTAATTAGGTTAAGACATTGATTGTCAACATTTTAATACATAATTTATCAATAAAAATATTTTTAAATAAAATTTATAATTTTCAAAAATTCATTTATCATTTTTTAATAAAAAATACATAATATGCTAAAAATTTACAATTACTTCATGAAAGGAAAACAAGCGATTCAAACCGCATTACTCACAGTTTTAATGGCTTTCCTGATGACTCCCGCACAAGCCAATTTGGTGCTTACAGGCGTACTCGACGGACCACTTCCCAACGGTGTTCCAAAAGGTATAGAGTTATTTGTTACAGCCGACATTGCTGATTTGAGTATGTATGGTATTGGCTCTGCCAACAACGGTGGCGGCACAGACGGCGAAGAATTTACCTTTCCTTCGGGAGCATACACCGCCGGAACGTTTATTTACGTAGCTACCGACAGTGTAAATTTCTCCGCCTACTTTGGGTTTTTTCCTGATTTTACTGATAGTGCCGCAGGAATTAGTGGCGATGATGCCGTAGAATTATTTATGGGAGGCAATGTCATTGATGTTTTCGGTGACATCAATACCGACGGTAACGGCGAACCTTGGGAATACACTGATGGTTGGGCATACCGTAAAAACGGTACCGGACCGGACGGTACAACTTTTGCACAAAATAATTGGACATTCAGTGGGATAGATGTGTTGGACGGTTGTGCCACCAATGCCACTTGTGCATCGGTTTTCCCGGCAGGTACTTACATGACTATGGGTTCGGGTACGCCTGAATTTGATTTTACGGCAAGTGCTTTCAGCGTCAGTGAAGGCGATGCTGCCGGTGTGAATGTTGCTTTAAGCATGTCGGCAGATTGTACGATTGAGGTCGCGCTTGATGCAAGCAGTACGGCGGTGGAAGGTACGGATTTTACCTTTTCAAGTCCTCAGACGCTGACCTTTGCGGCAGGTGATACCACCATTCAGACCATTAGTATTCCGACAATTGATAATACAGATAGCGACGGCGAGCGCACGATTGTTTTGAACTTAGCCAATAGCGGCGGTGCAGGCGGTTGTGGTATCGGTACGACCGGTCAAGTGACGATTACGATTACGGATAATGACTACCAAGTGGCTGATATTGCGGCAGTTACAGCCGAAGATGCTGATGGTGTAGCCACTTCGCTCGGTTCATTGGTGACGTTGACAGGTATCGTGCATTGTACTAATTTCAGAGGTGGAAATGGCTACGATTTTGCTTTGATAGATGCTACGGGCGGTATCACTGTTTTTTCTTTTGATGATGTAGATGACTATGTGATGACGGAGGGAGACGAGTTGAGTGTATCCGGTGAAATTGCTCAATTCAGAGGCTTGACGCAACTGCAACCTCAAGCAATTACGGTGGTATCGCAAGGCAATGCGGTGAATGATTATCAGTTGGTTACAGCATTGGATGAAAGTACGGAATCTTTGCCCATTCGTTTGAGTGGTGTCTCTGTGGTTGACCCTACGCAGATAGGAGAAATGGAAGATAGTTATAGTCTGGATGTTACAGATGGTACGAATAATTTTGTGGTGCGTGTTGATTCTGATGCCAATATTCCACCGGATGCTATTCCTACAACAGGAACTTTTGACATCATCGGAACAGGTGGTCAGTTTGGTTCATCGTCTGCACCGTTTTTGGATGGTTATCAGATTCGTCCTTGTGGTCCGGGTGGTTTCTTTACAGGAATTGATGCTGCCTTTGGTACACAATTCTCCATATATCCCAATCCGGTGAACGAACAACTCATCATCGAAACGGACATCGCCAATTACCAAGTTATCATCAGCGATATGCTCGGACGCGAACTCCTGCGCCGCAATGTCAGTAGCAACGCTGCTATTAATACAACATCACTTCAAGGTGGTATGTACCTCGTTACAGTAGTGGCAGATGATAAAATGTGGGCAGAGAAAATAATTAAATAGTGTTGAAGTGTTGGAGTGTTGATGTGTTGAAGTATTTTCGCTACACGAGAAAAATATTTCGTATGAACGTCACGTCAACACTTCAACACCACAACACTCCAACACGCTTTAATTCAACGCTCTTTTCAAGTCTTCGAGTTTGCCTTGAATCATGCGTAGGCTGTCGCGGGTGGCTTTGCAATCATTTCCGGTTTGGGTGGACTGCTTTTCTTGGTAAAGTTTTTCGATGCGGGCATCTTTTTCGGCGATGTCATCCTCTAAGCGACTGATGCGGGCTTGCAGGGCTTTGACATCGGCACTTACGGGAATGTTGTCATCAATTGTCACTTCTTTTTCTGTTTCTCCTTTGTTTTTATCCTTTACTTTATTGAGCAAATCCTTTAGATTGCGTTTTTTATCGGGCTGATTGTCGTCCTCATCAGGTATGGTTTCCGCTTCCTTGTCTTTGTTTTTATTTTTAATATCATTGACAAGGTCTTTGATGTTTTGTGGCTTTCTATCATCCTCTTTTACATCAGTATCGTTACGGATAATTTTGATGTCTTTTTTGTCTTCAACATCTGTTTTGGTATCCTTTTTCTCCGTCCATTTATCAGGGTTGGTGATATTGTCAACGGAAATTTCTTCATTATTGAGCCAAAGGCTACCAATGATTGCCGCAGGTATAATCAAGAGCATCGCCATCACAAAGCGACTAAATCCGGTTAAACGTCTTCTTGCCATTTTTTATATATAATATGTGGAAAAATAGTCTATTTTGACTTGTTAATTACAAACATAACATTATCAAGCCACATTCAGTTGTTTTCTTCGATAAAATTAACTTAAAATTATACGAAAATGGGATTTCCTGTGGGCAGTTCTAAATTTGCAATGCTCTTACTTGCCTTGCATTTTGGAAATGCAAGGCAAGTCGCATAATTTTTAACATTACATTTACAGGACTACCTTTACATGATTTGTACAGTTTATTTTTCTTTTTTATTAATAAATATTTATAAATTATTCTTATTTTTATAAAATTATTTTATAATATTTTTATTATTAAAAATAAATTATTTATAAATTTTTTTTTATTTTAAAACAAAAAATCAAGGAATCATGCTACTAAAAAAGCCGCACCAAATACCCCTGCGCTATCGCCCAATTTGGGTCTGACAATCATCGTCTCCAAGCGATTATTAAATACAAATTTTTCTACTTCTTTAATGCCTTGTGTGTATAGTGCATCCACATTGCCTACACCACCGCCGATGACAATAATATCAGGGTCAATCACATTAATCACCGAAGCAATACTGCGCCCGAAGAAATGACACAAGCGGTCAATAGCGGCTTTGGCGTGTGGGTCATTTCGCGCTTGAAAAGCCGTATTGATGTCTTTTAGTGAAAGGCTTTTGCCGGATATTTCTTTATAAAAACGCTCCGTAGCCGGACCCGAAATCACCGTCTCTACGCAGCCCTTTAAGCCACAATAACAATCGCCGCCCGAAAGGTCAAGGAAGTTGTGTCCCCACTCTCCACCGATGCCCTGCAATCCGCCAATTACCTTGCCATTCACCACAATTCCAGAGCCTACGCCCGTTCCCATAATCACACCCCAAACCACTGTTGCATCAGGTCGGAGGTGATGCGCTGCACCCATCCGCGCTTCCGCAAGTGCAAAGCAATTCGCGTCATTTGCAATCGTGAGCGGTACGCCAATCAAGTCCTCCAAATCACCTTTAAAAGGCTGTCCGTTGAGTTCAGTAGAGTTGGAATTTTTGAGACAATCGTTGAGCGGATCGAGCGTGCCGGGCGTACCTATACCTATACGTACAGGGCGGCTACCGACCTTTTCAGCCACAGTCTCCACCAATAGCTTTATCCGATTAAGAATATGCAGATAGCCTTTTTCTTTTTCGGTATAAATACGCTCACGAGCCAGTACCTGTGGATTATCTTTTGATTCAAGTACCACACATTCCACCTTAGTACCGCCCAAATCTAAACCCCAAAGTTTTTGATGATTATTCATTTTTAAATATAATGAGTGAATTAACGAATGAGTGAATAAATGACTGTTTATCAGTTAGTTAATTCTAAAAAAATTCATTTTAACTTGACAATGTCATGTTCTATTTTTATTTAATATAGTCAGTGTTTGTCCTTGAATTTGGGCTAAAACTCGTCTGACATTTTGAAAATGTCTGACGAGTTTTAGCCCAAATTCAGACCGAAGTGCCTTATTTATATTTAATAAAAATTTAATTTAACATTGTCAAGATAATTATTAATATTTTTTTAATAAAAATAAATTTTAATTTACAATTATCTTTTTTATAATAAAATAAAAATAATTACAATATAAAATTCACGTCAACACATCAACACTTCAACACTTCAAATATTCCACCATCAATTCCGCCGCTCGTTTTGATGCCCCTGCACCGCCAAGTTTTTCACGCAAGTTGACATAATCATTCAAAATATCATGTCGTTTTTTTGCTGTTAAAATGACCTTTAATTCGGCTGTCAAATTATCCACCGTCAATTCATCTTGTATCAATTCTTTGACGACTTCTTTCTCAGAAATCAGATTGACCAAAGAAATATAATTGACTTTCACCAGTCGTTTTGCAATTTGATACGACCACTTGTTGCCCCGATAACAAACCACCTGCGGCACGTCAAATAAAGCCGCTTCAAGTGTTGCCGTTCCCGATGTGACGAGTGCCGCATCTGCCGATTCTAATACCTCGTAGGTTTTATTCTCAATAAGTTTGACCTGCGTATTTTTCAAAAAAGATGCGTAAAAATCTGCCGAAATCGAAGGCGCACCTGCTACTACAAATTCGCAATCAGGAAACTTAGGAACGACCTCTAACATCAAAGTCAACATTCGCCGGATTTCCTGTTGGCGACTGCCGGGGAGTAGGGCAATGCGCTTAACCCTCCCGATAGCTATCGGGACTAAAGGGGAGTATCCTCCCACCTTACTCTGTGATGCGGACAGACTCCCCTTTAGGGGTTGGGGGTAAGGGCGCAAGACCACATCCAATAAAGGATGCCCGACAAAATCCACTTCTATATCGTGTTTTTTATAAAAATCTTTTTCAAAAGGAAGTATGACAAACATACGGGCTACATCGCGCCGTATTTTTTCGACACGTCCTTCTTTCCATGCCCATATTTGAGGGGAAATATAGTAAAAAACGTGAATATTTTGTTGTTTTGCCCAAGCCGCAATACGCAGATTGAAGCCCGGATAATCGACCAAAATCAACACATCAGGCTGATAATTGGCAATGTCTTGTTTACAAAATTTAAGGTTACGGAGGATTGTGCGAATATTTTTAGCGACCTCCATAAATCCCATAAAAGCCAAATCGCGGTAATGCCTGACCAACTCCCCTCCGGCAGCTTGCATCAAATCGCCGCCCCATACGCGGAAACTCGCCTCAGCGTCTTTTTCTTTAAGGGCATACATCAAATTGGCAGCATGTAAATCGCCCGAAGCCTCTCCCGCAATGATGTAGTATCGCATGATAAGTTCTAAAAAACAAATTCCAAATAACAAATTCCATTTTCTTTGTTTTTTGGTGCTTGTTTTTTGAAATTTGGTGCTTGGAATTTGTTATTTGCCTAAAGCTAAAGGTAAGGAAAAAGTCGTGAACCGACAAAGAAGGGAGTTTTCAAAACGTATTTTGAAATGATATTTTCACCTTAACACAATCTTAATACTATACTTTATGGTTTTTTGCTTAAATTTGTACCTTATATAAGAATCTTTTTAAGGTTCAATATCTTTCATTAGACTTTGGATAGAGGAAATTAGGGGATTTGGAGATTTGGTAAAATTCTCGTTTTTAGATTTTTACACAAAAAAATTAATCAAATATTTTAT
This sequence comes from uncultured Saprospiraceae bacterium, assembly GCA_938028705.1. Taxonomy (GTDB): domain Bacteria; phylum Bacteroidota; class Bacteroidia; order Chitinophagales; family Saprospiraceae; genus JAHDEO01. Next base: position 20,137 of record CALIZI010000479.1, read on the forward strand.
TTTAAAAATAAAAAATATTCAATTGATTATCAATTAGTTATAGTTTTAAACCTAATTTCCCAGTTACCTAATTCCCATTTTGTCCAAAGTACAATATCTTTCAGCAATCAAAGAATAAATTAATACAAATGAAAAAATTAAGCACATATTTTAGTGTAGCATTATTAGTTATCGCTACTGCATTTTTCCTGACATCCTGCAAATCAGATAAAGCAGCAGAAGCTACTGCTCAAACCCAAACGCAACCTAAAACGAATAAAATCGTAAAACCCACCAAACTTACACCACAGCAGCAAGCTCAAAAAAATCAAGGGCAGAAACAACTACGACAAGCTCAACAAAACAATCAACAACCCAGACAACGCCCGAAATATGAACCCGGCGTACCCGGTGGCAAAATCAATTGGATGACTTTTGAGCAAGCCGAAAAAGCTATGAAAAAGAAGCCTAAGAAAGTTTTTGTAGATGTCTATACCGAGTGGTGTGGTTGGTGCAAAAGACTGGATGCAGCGACTTTTGCAGACAAGCGCGTGGCGGATTATATGAATGATAATTTCTATGCCGTTAAGTTTGACGCACAGCATCCTGACCCTATCAAGTTGGGCGGTAAGAAATATGCCAATCCAAGATTCGACGCTTCTAAACCGAAGAGAGCGCGTAATGCAACACACGAATTGGCAGTCAAATACAGAGCCAGAAGCTACCCAACCGTACTTTTCCTCAATGAGAAATTAGACCTTATACAAGCCGTTCCGGGTTTCAGAACCGCTGACGACTTTTTGCCAATGTTACAAAAATTTCAAGCCATATAAATCGCCTACGGTGAATAAATTATTTAAACAATTGATGAGTGAATGAGACATAAAATCTCGTTCACTCATTAAGCAACCAAAATACAATAAAAAAAATGAAGAATATTAGTATTGCAATTTTAAGCATCTTTTTGTTTGTAGGTATTGCCTGCAACCAACAGGGACAAGCAACTAAAGCCACACCTAATGCCCAACCCAAAGCGACACCTACCTCCACCAAAAGTTCCCAGATTCCTGCTTCTCATGCCAATTCTCCTATACAATGGATGAGTTTTGAGCAAGCACAGGAAGCGATGAAAAAAGAGCCGCGAAAACTCTTTGTGGACGTATATACCTATTGGTGCGGACCTTGTAAAATGCTGGATCGCAATACTTTTGCCAATCCTCAATTTGCCAAGTATGTCAATGAAAATTATTATGCTGTAAAATTTAATGCACAGGATGAAAATGACATTGTTTTCGCAGGAAATACCTACTCCAATCCGAATTACGACCCAAAAAGAGGACAACGCCGCCGCAATGCTACACATCAGCTTGCCGGTGCTTTTCAAGTGAGAGCCTTCCCTACGATGGTCATTCTCAATGAACAATTGCAAATTATGAAATCCATTAGAGGATATAAAACACCTCAACAGCTACAACCTATCCTCAAGCAATTTGCTCAGATATAATTGTACCATAAATTGGTCAAATACAAGACATTTTAATACATCACCTCTCTTATTTTTGAACAAATCGAAAATGAGAGAGGTTTTTTTGTTAGAAGGCATATTATTTTTTAAGGCTATCAGTTCATGGTTGGACAGTTCATAGTTCATAGTTGTTACAATCACTTGAATTTCAATATGTTTGTAACTCGCTGATTATCAAAGTATCCAACATTAGACGGGTAGCCTAATTTTAAGGTAAATGCAATTCAACATATAACTTGACATTGTCAAAATAATTAATCTACTAACTTTTTCATTTGGACTTTGGACAAAATGGGAACCAGGGAACTGGGAAATTAGGTTTAGAACCGTAACTTATTGATAATCAATCGAATAAATTTTATTGATAAAATAAAACATGTGATTAATTACTTTTTGTAAAAATCTAAGAAAGAAGGGTTTACCTAATTTCCCAATTCCCCGATTTCCTCTGTCCAAAGTCTAATTTTCATCATTTATAAAAATAAAGAATACCATGAAATTACGTCAAATTTTTACACTCATTATTTGCGTTTTACTTGCACAACAAATTGATGCACAAGCCATTAAGAAAGTATTGATAGAAAAATATACTTCGGCAAATTGTGGCAACTGCCCACGCGCCACCGAAAAACTTAAAGAGATGACAGCCAATAATTCCAACATTATCTGGCTCACGCATCACATCAAATGGGTGGGAGGTGATGCCATGTACTTCAGCGACCTTGATGCTTACTTTTCCGACTTTGCTGCCGGCAGTGCGCCGCGTGCCTCTTTCGACCGCGTACTTTTTGACAATGCCACCAACGTTGCCGTTGGTTCAAACACTTGGGAAGACCGACTCGCTACCCAACTCGCCGAACCCGCTTATGCCAATATCTTTATTGACGGTTCCTGTTTCAATCAAACTTTAAATCTCAATATCCAAACCAACTTTGAGACCATTCCCGAAACAGGTGATATTCGGCTGACGGTTTTTGCCGTAGAAGATGTTGTTACCGGTTCGGGGCAAGGTTATGACCAATCCAATTATGACAATAATAACTCAAGCAGTCCGCTGTACGGTTTGGGCAATCCTATTGTCGGGTACGAGCATTTGAACGTGACCCGTGCCATCATTTCCGATGTGTGGGGAACAGGCGGTGTCATTCCCGAAACACCTGTCATCGGAGAATATTATAATCAGCAATTTACTTATGAATTTCCGGCAGGAACCGATATGCACAACATGCGTATCGTTGCTGTTCTGCACTACCACGATGAGAATGACGTGGGTAAACGAAACATCATTAATGCCCAATCAGTATCCACCGGCGAGTTTATCGAAGTCAGTACCGAACAGCCCGACACCCCGACCCTATCCGCCTATCCCAATCCTTTTTATGACCAAACTTTTATCCAAATCAACGACCTTTCCGCATCCACCGAGTTACGTGCTTATAGCATGACAGGGCAAAGTATTTCCTTAGATTACAACATTGATAATCAAGGCATTACAGTTCGTAATAATAATCTTGCTTCCGGTACTTATCTCTTTCAAATCGTCAATACTGACGACAATATCATCATTGGCAGAGGCAAGTGGATAGTGCGCTGATATTTAAATAAAAGACATTTTACCGATACAATAATGGCAGGCATTTTCATAATGTCTGCCATTTTTTTATTCTTTGAATTTAAAAATTTACAAGCGATACCTCATCCCAATATAAATCTCCCTTCCTATGGTTGGTCCCCAATTAAAAGCCGTATCAAAAAACTGCCCAAAGGGGTCGTCGGCTGCAAGTATCGGGTCGGGTTGGCGGAAATTAAAGATATTTTCGCAACCACCATACAGGTCGATATTTTCGCCGAATTTGTAGGTAAATTGTGCGTTGACGAGCGAGTATGGGCGCGAGAATTGTTCTTGTCGATAACGTTCCGGGTAGCCATCGGTATCCGGTAATCGCTGACGACCATTGAAGTGAATATTGGTATCGAAATGCCATTTTTGACTAATCGGCTGATATGAAAAAGTCGCCAACAACCGATGTTTGGAATTGAAAGGCAGGGGTATCTTCTCACCGTCAATTTCGCGGAAAACATGGAGGAAATTATACGCCAATTTGAACTCATATTGGTCGAGATATTTCATGTTGCCTTCGGCTTGAAAGGTATTGGAGGCAGAAGGGTCAGTAAAATTTGTCAAGATTGCTTGTCCGGGCGCACGGTCATAATCCGGGAAGATTTGATTACTGAAACTTGTGTGATAATAATCCGCCGTAAACGTACCGACCCAATCGGTCCAAAACTGTTTGTGAACGATATTAAAACCAAAATTCGCCGATTGTTCAGGCTCTAATGCTTCTTCAAAAATCACCTTGCGCGAACTCGCCAGCAAATTTGGATTTTCAGCATATATACTTGCCACACGCCAACCCGTTCCTGCAGCAAATCGCAACTCGGTATTGTCCGCCACATTATAATTCACACCAAAACGCGAGGTCATAAAACCGCCAAATTCCTGATGTACATCCCAACGCACGCCCGTTATCAATTTAAATTTTTCAAAATTTGAAATATTCTCTATAAAAAATCCTGCAATACGGTTTTGTTGCAACATCGCACTTTCGTCAATCGTCTCTTTGATATTGGAATGACGATAGCTCAATCCAGCTTTTACATCATGCTCACTCGCCTCGCCATACTTTTGTTCAAATTGAAGATTGGCGTAAGCAAACTGCTGCAAACCCGTATAAGGCGTGATACCGTAGTACGAATTTTGTTGATGAAAAAATGCCGCCCCCATAAACTTAACTTGCTGTTTATCAGATAGAATATAACCCGTTTTGGTATAAATTTCAGGTTGAGAAATCGCCACATCCTGACCGTACACCTCCGAACTGCCTCTATGGTCTCTGCGTATAAAATTTTGCTCGCCACCCGTCCGCATTTCGTGCCAATAACGCAAAGCAACTTCCGAAAAAAGCCCTTCAGTCACTGATTTTGTTTGAATTTTATGATAAATTGCTTGTCGCTCTACCAATGGAAAATCCAGAAAATTATCGTCATTCCAATCCCTGCGAAAACCCGGACGCGAGATATGCGCTGAGGTAAAACTCGACCAACCTTGTTCAGCTTTGTGCGTATAATTGGCATTGAATTGATGAATGCCATTGCTGTTGGCAAAAACATTGAGCAACACGCCTTCGGAATTTTGCGGCTGTTTGGGAATCACATTTATCTGTCCACTCATACCCTCAAAACCTTGCAGCACCGAGTTCGCGCCCTTTGCTACAAATATGCGATTGACGAGCGTACCAGGATAACTACTCACGCCATAAGTATAACCCAAGCCCTGAATCATCGGCAGTCCGTCGAACAATAATTGATTATAGACACCCGACAAACCCAATATCCGCAACTCCTTTGCATTGGTCACCACATTCGTCGTCACAGGCTGTACACTCGCTTGCGTTTCAAAGCACCCGGCAAGGTCGCAACAAGCCGCTTTAGCGAGTTCGCCTTCCGTAATGACTTCGATTTTGGTGGCATCATTCGTTATATAGGTATCCGCACGTTGGGTAGAAATGACGACTTCGGAGAAGGTCGAACCTTTGTCCTTTCCCATTTCAAAGAGGAGATTATTTTGCCCTTCTGCAATCGTCAGCGTATCGTTTTCATAGCCTATATAACTGACAATGAGTTGATTGCGCTCCGGCACAAAAGGGATGTCAAATTCACCGTCGTTATTGGTAAATGTGCCAGTAGTGGAGTTTTGCCAGTAAATATTTGCCCCGACAAGCGGTGAATTATCCGCTTTATCCATCAATTTCCCTGTCAATGATTGGGCGAATATCGCGGTACTAAAAGCAAGTAGTATTATCGTGATAATTTGTTTCATATTATTATACAAACGTTGTTTGTGCTGTAAAGTTATGTATAATTTAGGAGAAATGATGTTCTTGCAACTAGGTTACAAATAGGACTGAATTTCAAAGACAAAGTTCTTACTTCAAAGTGTATCATTACACGCTATGATAATGAGACTTTTGTGAAGCGAATTATAAAACATAAGTAATATATACACTATTCGCATATTTTTTAATATCTTAAAGGTATGAAAGCAAAACTATTTTGTTTTGATGCCTTTTTTTTATTTTAAAAATAAAAAATATTATGAAAAATATTTATTAGATAGATAAATATGTACATTAACTGCCTGATAATCAATCTTATCTATTAAATAATTTGTATTTTTTAATATACAAAGCCTGAAAAATGTTTTTTGAATAATAAAGTCAGAATCAGACCTTTGATAAATTTAGAGGTAGTCCTGCAAATGTAATGCTGAAAGTTGGGCAACTTGCCTTGCATTTCCAAAATGTAAGGCAAGTAAGGGCATTACATTTATAGCACTACCAATTTAGAATCTCCATTAAAACATTATTTAATGTGATTTTAATACTAATGTAAAATAAATCAATATGAAACAATTATACAGTTTTGTTTTTACTATCTTAATGTATCTATGCTACGGCAATACATGGGCGCAATGCCCTACGGGAAATCTTCATCTAAACTCACAGCAAGATATTATTGATTTTGTGGCTCAATATCCTAATTGTACGGAGATAGGCGGCAATGTATATATCAGCACTTCGGAGGTCAATGATTTAAGTCCACTTATTCACATTACTTCAATTGATAAAGGGCTATACATCAGAAATACTCATATAATTGATTTGACAGGATTAAATAACCTCACTTCGGTCTCCTCATTACTCGTTGGCGGCAACGACGCTCTGGTAAATCTGACAGGTTTGGAAAGCCTTGAGACGGCAAATAGTGTATCCATTGGTGATTATACTATTGAAACTTTTTTACCTAATAATGCTTTAACGAGTTTGACAGGCTTGAATAATTTGACCTCAGTGGAGTGGCTAGGGATTATGGCAAATCCTGTATTGACCGATATGACAAGTTTAAATACCCTGGACTCAATCCAATACTTACAGATTTACGAAAATTCATCCTTAGTCAATTTGAATGGTTTGGGGAATCTTTCCTCAGTTGAACACTTAATTATATTATCTAATGCATCGTTGACAGATTTAACAGCCTTAGAGAATCTGACATCGGCTGTTAGCGAGCTATATATAACACACAATGACAATCTGAGTGATTTAAGTGGTTTGCAAAATATAGATTATAACACAGCCATAGGTTTAGGTATTTTTAAAAATCCAATGTTATCTTTTTGTAACCTTCCCAATATCTGCGATTATCTGGAAAACGGTGGTACATCAGATATACACGATAATGCCCCCAACTGCAACACCTCTGAAGAAGTATTAGATGCTTGTGATGCACTTCCCATAGAAACATTAGACAAATTACAAGTTTATCTTAAAAACAAAACTGCCATACTCGAATGGCGCACTGCTACCGAAACCAATAACGCAGGTTTTGAAATACAACGCAGCAAAGACGGCATAACATGGGAAAAGATAGCTTGGCAAGAAGGGCAAGGCAATACACTCACGCCGCAAGCCTACACATATAGAGATGAAAATCCTTTTTTCGGCACATCCTATTACCGCTTCAAACAAGTCGATTTTAATGGTGATTTTTCTTATTCCAATGTCGTCAGTCTGCAATATATTCGTTCCGGTATCACTGTTTTCCCTAATCCGAATACAGGCATATTCGAGGTACAAAGCACCGCAGAAGGCACTTACCAAATCCTCAATACATCAGGACAAGTCATTCAAATAGGAAATATGAAAAACGATATATCACTTGACATTTCCGACACAGCACAAGGCGTATATTTTATCTCTGTTACGATTGATAAGGAGACTTTTGTGAAACGGATTATTAAAATGTAAAAAATGGGAAAATCGAAAAAGTATGGACGGTTTTTGGCTAATGAATATTTGACTTGAAGTATCTTGATTTTGAAGTATCAAAAATTTTTATAGCTCGCCCAATCTATGTATATTTACCTAGATTTGGCGAGCTATAAATTTTTAAATAATGACAAAACTCGTAGGTAGAACACAAGAAAAAGAAATCTTGACGCGCGCTTTTCGGTCTTCCGAACCTGAAATGGTGGCGGTTATCGGCAGAAGGCGAGTGGGTAAAACTTTTCTGGTGAGAGAGGCATTGAAAGGTAAAATTGACCTTGAATTTACGGGTATTCAAAATACGACTTCAAAGCCGCAGATTGAGAATTTTCATTTTCTCATCAGTGAATTTGTCAAGCATGATGATTTACCTGTTCCTAAAAATTGGCACAGTGCTTTTCGGCAACTTATTCGTGTTTTAGGTAAACAAAAAAAGAGAAAACGAAAGTTTGTCATTTTCTTTGATGAACTCCCGTGGCTGGCTTCCAAAAAATCGGGTTTTCTTGATGCCTTCGGTTTTTTTTGGAATAATTGGGCATCCAAAAACAATATTTTAGTGGTGATATGCGGCTCGGCGGCTTCGTGGATGATACAACGGGTGGTACAAAATCGCGGTGGTCTGCACAATCGTATTACCAAGCGTATTCATCTGAAACCCTTTACATTACGCGAAACGGAAGCCTATTTTAAGCATCAAAATATCAATTTGAATCACTATCAAATCGCTCAATTATACATGATTATGGGCGGTATTCCGCATTATCTTAAAGAGGTGGAAGCTGGGAAAAGTGCCGTACAAAATATTGATGATATTTGTTTTTCAGACACGGGTTTGCTACGCGACGAGTTTGTGAGCCTCTACCCTGCCCTATTTGAAAAAGCGGATAATCATATAGCAGTTGTGCGGGCATTGGGGCAAAAATGGAAAGGATTGAGCCGTAAAGAAATTGTGCAAATTACAGGGCTGCCCAAAGGCGGCGGCCTAAGCAAAATACTCAAAGAACTCACTCATTCCGGCTTTGTTTCTGCTTACTATCCATTCGGAAAAAAGAAAAAGGAAATGCTCTATCGACTCACCGACGAGTATTCCTTATTTTATTTGCATTTTATTGAAAATAAACGGATTCAAGAGCCTGGAATGTGGAAGCGACTAAGTCAGACACCGGTATATCAGTCGTGGTCGGGTTATGCTTTTGAGAGTCTTTGTCTCAAGCATACGCTTCAAGTTAAAAAGGCACTTCAAATTGCCGGTATTTATTCCGAAACATCTTCATTTACTTTCGCAGGTAATGACGACTTAGCTGGTATTCAGATTGATTTACTGATTGATAGAAATGACGGTGTTATCAATCTTTGTGAGTTGAAATTTCACAGAGGTAAGTTCTTGATTAGTAAGGAATACGCCGATAAACTTGAACAAAAACGAAATATATTTACAAGGATTTCAAAAACGAATAAACAGGTATTTATTACCCTCATCACTGCGTCGGGCATGACGGAAAATAAGCACAGCCTTGGTTTGATAGATAATTCATTGGAGCTAGACGCTTTGTTTGAAATGATTTGAAAATATTATAAATAAATTTTATTAAAAATTCATTATTATTAAAAATTCATTATTATTAAAAAAAATATTATACAATAATTTAAATTAATAAAAAATCATTTTTATCATACGCTAATCAATTAATTATCAATCACTAGCCTACTGGACTTTGGAAATTTTGGAAATTCGGTAACTGGGATTTTCGGTTTTAAATCATAAATAATTGATTATCAATTATTTATTTATTAAAATTAAAAAATATTTAATTAATTTAATTTTATAATTATTTGATAAAAATCCCGATAACTATCCCGATAACTATCGGATTAGCGTCAAGCTAAGGCTTATGATGCCCTAAGTTCATTGAAATTACGGAGTTTTTCTTTCATGTTTTGCCTTTTTTTTCTTTTTTCATAGACAGCATGTTTGGAAAATTGCAGAATTAGTTCCTGCAATTCTTCCAACTGACGAATGCCTATGATGAAAGCCATCTGGGATTGTACCAAACTGAACAGTTTCAAAATACTGATTTCTTGTGTGGTATGTTTCCTGACTTCTTGTTCTATGTAATGATAAATATCTTTCATCAACCAAACCACTTCAATTAACAACAGATGTACCGTAATCATTGTACGCTGGTAAGTCATACGGTCTTTTGCTAAAAATTTACGGAAGTTAAAATGACTTTTAAGTGCTTTGAATAATATCTCGATATACCACCGCAATCCATATAATTTAGCAATTTGTACTGGAGTAAACTGGTCTGCGGACAGATTAGTCAAGTAAATTTCCCACTTCAGCAGTTCATAATATTCCGGTGTGTGTTTTGTATTCTTGTGGCGGTCTTTTTTAGCCGCTGCAATACGCTTTTTAGCTTTTGCCGCAGGAAGTTTTCTCGCTGTCATACGCATTGGAATACGTGCTTTGCTGCCTACAAAAACATTGATATCAACGACTGATTTATTTTTAAAAAGCTGCAAAAGGTCGAGTTTCTCACCTTTTTCGGTCAAATAAATATTAGTCCTATTATCCCATTTCGTGATAACAGACTGGTCTTCAATTAGTTTGCTTAAGTTTTCTAAAACAAAATACCCTAAATCACGCAAAATTAAATCTCCTTTTTGGCAGACTTCCAAAATGCAGGCACTTTGACTTTGGTCATTTTTGGAATAAGGCGTGACATCTAAACGAACCCAATCTTGAGCAATAAAATCGTAAATCGCCTGTACCTTCAAGGTTGCCACAGGGTCTCCTCCTCGTGAGTGAGGACCTTTAAAATGCCCAGCAAGTTGGGCAGATATCTTCTGAGCAGTGCTGTCCTCAACTAAGATGCAACTAAACAGGCTGATAAGCTTTGCTAATTCCTCATCTTGTCCTCGCTTGAATTGCTCCTGCATCTTTAACTTCATAGCTTGCTCAAAAACTGCAGAAATATACTCTTGTGTACGCTCGTGCAAACGCTCGTCTATGCCTTGTTTACTGACAACCTGCCCGTTTTGCATACCCGCAAAAAATGCCCATTTGCGTAATGAATTTTCACTATTACTTTTCATTTCAAAAAAGCCTGAAACAAAGGAAGTTGCAGTAATCTTTAAAGGCTTACGCACATAAAATTTTTCACTTATGGCTAACTCTTCGATTTGCAAATCGCTTGCAAATTTTGAGAACATACCGGGGCTTGAAAGTTTAGAATTTTTTAGTAAATTTGTCATGGCGGAGTAAGTTTGATTTATTTTTAATTTTTGTCAATCAAAATTAAATCACTTCCTCCGTTTTTCATACTCTTCTCCGTATTTTCAATGAACTTTGTGGCATTATTCGCCTTAGCTTGACGCTAATCCGATAACTATCGGGACTTTATTAGATTTTTACAAAAAATAATTAATTACATGTTTTATTTTATTAATAAAATTCATTCAATTGATTATCAATGAGTTATGATTGTAAACCTAATTTCCCTCTCGGCTCAGCCGAGACTAGTTCCCATTTTGTCCAAAGTCCAAAAAGTAGGTTGAATACATTTTGGGAGATCTTTGGGTGAGGCCTGTCAACCTATTTTATGGACTAACAGTTTATCTAATTTCCCAATTTCCTTTATCCAAAGTCTAATATTAATTTTAATGTGGAAACAAGTATTTTTGGAGTTGAAAAGGTGAAAATATTTAATTTTATGTATCGAAAATATTTATGACTTTTTTTGTTTATTCCGTCTAAACTTAGTATTAAAATTATATGCCATTTAATTTTAATGCTAAAACTTTGTTTTCCTGCCTTTATTCACATGACAACTCATTCGACACAATTGTAATATTTGTGTACTTTTCAATTAGATCGAAACAACAGTATTATTATGAAAAAAATCAAACTATTAACTTTTTTCCTAACTTCATTTCTATTAGGAGTTTCTATGCTAAATGCCCAAAACGGACAAAGTGATGTGCGCCTTACACAAGGTGGTGTTATCTGTCCGGGAGGTCCTATTGATTACATCATTGAAGTCAGATCTTCCGCTCCCGGTAGAGAATTTTTTATGAGTGAGCAGAATTATCGCTTTTCCTTTAATCGCGATGCACTTGCCAATCCCACAATAGTTGAAGAATTAGACGTAGCAGGCTTCGTACCGGGAGGTCCCGGTCCTTTAGGCTTCACCCTTTACTCTCCACACAATTTGATAGGTTCTTTAGACACTGTGGTCTCTTATAATGTAGAGCTTGCAGGTGGTGACGGTATTTTTATGGTTCCCGGAGAAGATGCCTGGGTGCAGGTCGGGCGTATTGGTTTTGATGTCCTTAGTGAGGATGCCTGTTTTGATTTAGTTTGGGTGACACAAGCTATTTTTCCGCCGACTTTTGTCGGTGAAGTATTTACTGACCCCGTAACGGGTTTACCTACGCGGGGACCTACTGCCGAAAACTTCTATGGCAATTATTCAAATTGTATGGAGACGCTTTGTCCAATACCTGTTGAATTAGTCTATTTTAACGGTGAAGAACGAGACTGTAAAATACACCTCGCATGGCAAACAGCTACCGAGACCAATTCCGATTATTTCATCATAGAACGTAGCTTTGATGCCATTACATTTAATGAAATCGGGCGCGTCGGTGCTGCGGGCGAATCACAGGAATTAGTCAATTATAATTTTACGGATACCGGTATTGGTTCAGAAACCTACTACCGACTAAAACAAGTAGATTTTGACGGAAGTACCGACTATTCGGATGTCATTAAAATACATGCCACTTGTTTTGAAGATGGTACGGAAGGCGATATTTTGGATGTATTTCCCAATCCTGTAGGAGGCGCAGGCAGCATGTACCTTAAAGTATATTCACCTTATGATGAGACGGCTACTATTTCGGTGGTGGATATTACAGGAAAAATAGTGCGCGTCGAATCACAAAACATTACGACCGGTCCAAACTTATTGAACTTCTCTGTATCGGGTCTTGCAGCAGGTACTTACATGATTAGAATAGATGGTAAAGACTGGTACTCTTCTGCTCAAAAATTTATTAAAACAAATGATTAAAATCCCAAATTTCAAAAAACAAATTTCAACGTTTTTTTACGCATATTTATTGGAATTTGGTACTTGTAATTTGGAATTTCTCGGCTAGTTAAGGAAAACTTTTAGATAATTATTTCCCTATCAGCTAAAATTATAAGTTGATTTTAAATTTATAAATATTTGTTAAATATTCTAAATTAAAAATCCTATACATGTTTTAGTTTTTTTTGTGAAATTACCGATAACACAGTTTATTCTTTGTAGTAATTTAAATGATTATATTTAATTAATAATATTTTATAAGAGATTAGTAGTCAATTATTAAGGTTTTATTTTTTTAAATTATTAACATTTAAATACTAAAAAAATAAATAATAAATTAATGGTATCAAACAAGTATTCAAAGCTACTTATTTGATACTAGTTGTTTGATTGGGGAGTAGCCATTATGGTTGCTCCTTTCTTTTTAACAAAAAAATTAGTATATTTATGTAACAATTATACATTAAAGCGGATAAGAAACATTTAAAAACTAATCGGACTTTAAATAAAAGTTAATATGTAAATTTAAACTACTATATTTATCAATTGATTATCAAACAAAAAAAATCTTAAATAAAATTATTTAAACCAACAATCATTTGCCACTAAAGTGCTGATAATCAGATAATTAACTCAGGTAGCTACTATTTGAGGTCCACAAAACTAAAACAAGATAATATTATGAAAATCAAAAGGTATTCACTTTTTTTATTTTTGTTTACATTATTAAACATTAATCTTTATGCACAATCAGGGCAGAGTGATGTACAAATCATCCTCAGCGACTTGATTTGCCCCAACACAATTCTATTTGATATAGAAATCAGAGCCAGTTCACCCGAAACAGAATTTTTTGTTAGTGAACAAAATTATCGTTTTTCTTACGATGCTGATGTACTTTCCAACCCATTCGTTTCTAAAGAATATACCTTATCAGGTTTTGTTGCAGGCACGCCCGGTCCAAATGGCTTTGCGTTTTTTGCTGCCCACAACCTACTGGGGTCTGTAGATAACGTCATCACTTATAATGTTGAGCTTTCAGGGGGTGATGGTTATTATATCGCAGCTGAAGAATGGACAAAAGTCGGACAAATTGGTTTTGAATTTCTACAAGATTCTGCCTGCGTAGATTTAACATGGCATACAAGTGACATGTTTCCCGATACCTTTATCGGTGAGGTCTATAATACAGGCGGCGGCGGACTGCCTATCAGAACAAGAACAGCCGAAAACATGTATGGCCACTACACAGAATGTCTCACTTGCCTTCCTGTCGAATTAACATTTTTTGAAGGTGAGGAGCGCGGTTGCAAAATTCATCTATCTTGGGAAACAGCTACCGAAGTCAATTCTTCTCACTTCATTATCCAGCATAGTTCTGATGCTGCCAACTTTCATGAAATCGGCAGACTGGAAGCCGCAGGAAATTCTCTGCAAGCAGTACGCTACGATTTCATGGACAATAGCGCAGGACAGCAAACCTATTATCGCTTAAAACAAGTAGATACTGACGGTAGTTTCAAATACTCCAAAGTCATCAAAATCAATTCTACTTGTTTTGAAAATGATGATAATACGATTCTAGATATTTATCCGAATCCGGTCAAAGACGATTATTTGTATATTAAAATGCACGCTAATACAGAATATGCAGCAAATATCACGGTCATGGACATGACAGGAAGAGTGGTGTTGACCGAAGCGCAATCCATTTCGGAAGGTCGAAATTTACTTAGTTTTTCCACAGAAAATTTGTCCACAGGTGCATACTTTGTACGCATAGATGGCAACGATTGGCGTACATCTGCCCATAAGTTTATTAAAATACAGTAATTAGTTAAACGGGTATTAGTAAATTAGTCAAACGGGTAATTAGTTGAACAGGTAATCGGTTCAATTAATTACCCGTTTAACTATCCGGGTGTGTTCGATTAAAATAGGGTACACTCGTCAGACGAATATTTTTATAGTAAACCACCGTTTGATTGCCTAAATATCCGATTTTAACAAAGGGATTCGTCAGACGAGTATCGCTTTTAGGCGCATCCTATTTTTCTCGAACACCACC
>CALIZI010000480.1 GCA_938028705.1 uncultured Saprospiraceae bacterium
GGTGTTGAAGTGTCGTAGTGTTGTGGTGTTTTTACTTCAACACTACGACACTTCAACACCACAACACTCTAAAAAGGTACATCCTCGAAGTCGTCGTTCATGCGTGAGGGGCGTGTGATGATGTTGGCTGTGGGGCTGGCAAAGTCGTCATTTGAAGTGGGGAAACTTTCGAAGCCATCGCTCCAATCACTGAATTTTGCGGTCTCGCCCGTAAAGCGTAAATCGACTGTGCCGAGTGCGCCGTTACGGTGTTTGGCGATGATGACCTCGGCTTTGCCTTTGAGCGAATTGCCTTCTTCATCTTCCATAATCTGGTAATACTCAGGGCGGTAGATGAACATGACCATATCCGCATCTTGTTCAATGGCCCCCGAGTTATGAATGATAAAGTCATTGGCAACGAAATTATGGTGGTCGGCAATGTGGAGGTCGTAAGTCATTTCTTTACCAATATGAGTAATGGATTTTATTTTATCCCATTTGATGTCACTATTTGCTAATTGGCTTAATTCTTCTGATTCTAAAACATTAGCCACTCGTTCTAATCTTTGTCGAGAAAGATTACTTTTGTAAAATGCAACACCACAATATGTTGTTCCAACCTTTTCTTGGAAGCTACGTTCTGTAAAGCCCTTCTCGGCTCTTAATAACCTTACTTTATCCCAAATTTTCTTAGAAATGACATCTGAATTAGGGTTGAATTTTTTAGTTTCATAAATACTTACCAACTCATCTAATATGTCAGATTTTCTGCCAAAAATTCTAATTTTTTTGGCAAAAAGCAAGATGTTTTCTTTTCCTGTAACCTTTAAATGATAATTTGGACGATAATTTCCTTTTTGTGTTTTTTGGATAGAGCATGTAATATTAAATCGTAAAAGAAGGGATTTTAAACCTTTTATTAATTCATAAGAATTTGAGGAATAATGAATTTTAGATGAACCTTTTGTTCTTCTAATATGAACTCCTCCATCCGTAGCCCACAAATGCTTAATGAATAATGCGACTTGTTTTTTGCTACTCTTAAAAATGGTTTTAGGAATTTCTTTTTCGTAAGAACGTGCTTGTTTGAGTCCTACGCGATGTAGGAGATTGGTAAATGGGTGTCTCACACCATGAGTGAGATGATATGGAGAAGGCAAATAAATATGGTAGCAATTCGGGCTGGCTTCTACTCTTCGCGGTTTAATATCCCATAATTTTTGTGCAGCTTCCGATACGATATTCAATGAGGCTTCATCCTGACTTGTATAATGAACGGGTTGTCGCTTAACATCACAGCCATCACCAATCATGTGAGCCAGCAAAATAATCTCCTCATCTTTCAAATCACTTGGTTTGTCATAATTGATAGTTCTTGGTGTTGCCACAAAATCCCCAACTTTCAAATCCACCAATTGCTGCCAACCCAATGCCGTAAAAAACGGATGATTCAGACTTGCCGTAATTTTATTACCGGATTGGGTAATGATTTCATACACATCCTTTTCTCCTGTTTTCCAAACATCTAAACATTCTGCTTCTTGCAATCTATAAGCATCATCCAAAGCCAACACGTTAAATCCTTTTTGACCTATCAACTCGTCCACACGCTTGTATTCGCCTGTATCTGCGATGTAAATTTTCGTATCTCCAACAATACATTCCCTTAAATCCGACAACTGCGGACGCTTCGTTCCCCCACGAGTTTCCACCGCACGACTCAACTGTGATAGCGCAATCACCGGAATATTCAATTCCTTCGCCAAGCCTTTCAAAGCCCGCGAAATTGAACTGATTTCTTGCTCACGATTGCCATTGCGATTATTGTCCATGCTACCCGTCATCAACTGGAGATAATCAATCATCACCATTTGAATATCGTGCTGCATTTTCAGTCGGCGACACTTGGCGCGGAGTTCAAAAATATTAATGGCAGGCGTATCGTCAATGAAAATATTGCGTTCACTCATGCGCTCAATCGCGGTATTGAGTTGCTGCCATTCATAGTCTTCGAGTTTGCCGTTTTTGAGTTTTTCGCCATGTATTTCGGTCTCCATCGAAATGAGTCGTTTGACCAATTGGATACTCGACATTTCCAGAGAGAAAAAGGCAACGGGCTTGTTGAGCGTAGAGGCATTGGCAGCGAGAGCAAGCGTAAAACTCGTATTATGCGTCACCGTCATGTCTTCTAATAAAAATAATTTATTGCCGTCAATTTCAAAGCCATAATAATCACCGACACCATCATGTTCCAATTGGATACCCGTCACCCTCCAATCTATCGGACTTGCCCATGCTTTCGCTTTTTTTCTTTCTATTTTAACGGGAATTTTATCAATATCTCCATAAATTCTTAATCTGTAAACTTCCGTTTCATAACCAATTGATGCGATAGTCGCTTTTTTCTTTTTAAATGAAGTTCTAAAGCCCAATGAATCGCAGAGGAATTTAATTTGACGGGTCAATGCTTCATTTTTCTGTGTGATTTCATAACCATTTGATTGTACAAGGTAATGACCGTCACTGTCAATCAATCCCGCGAGTAATTGTAAACGATTTTTCGTAGAATTAATCAAGTAATCTTGTGGGATGTGTTTATTGTCAATCAGGTTTAATGTATCTGTACTGACGACTTTAGCCGTCAAGTGGTCTGGCTCTCTGCGACGGCTAAAGTCGTCGGTACGGGGTTCGCATCCATATTTTTCAAGGTAATTAAGCACCGAATCTTCCGTTCTAATTATTGAATCTGCATTCGTTTCATCACCCAACCACAAACCAATAAAATAGGGCTGCAAATCCACCTTTTTTCCCTCAAATTCAACAGCTACACGATAGCCTTTATAATTGGATTGAAATTTATTGGATTTTGAAATATAATCTTTTACGGAAATATTTAAAACTGCACCTTTTTCATGTCCGCCTTCTCTGCGACTGCGTTTGAGCGATAAAATATGACTTTCATTGACCCGATAATCAATACCTTTATTTTGGCGTATCCAATACATATCTTCGCGCCCTCGTGCCAATGACAAGACCTTGCGCGGTGTAGAGTCATCGCCCATCAGCAAATCACCGACTTCAATATCTTCCACTTTTTTCAAAGTGCCATCATACATCACTATCTTAGTGCCTTTTCCAAGACACTTACCCATGCCCGGACGTGCCGCAACTATCACTAAATCAGACGATTGCCAGCCCGAAGTCATGCGGTCTAAATCCACAAAACCGGTAGGAACTCCGGTCAGTCCTTCCTCTTGTTTGGAGGCTTCTTCGACTTGCTTGACTGCCTGCCCCAACAAGGAACTCATACTCGAATAGGAACGACTCAGATTTTTTTCGGTGATTTCAAACAAGCCTTGTTCGGCTTTGTCGAGTAAATCAAATACATCAATACTATCCTCAAAGGTATCTTTTGCAATGATAGTGGAGACACGATAAAGTTCACGCCGGATGAACTTTTGAGCAACTATACGAGCATGAAATTCCAAATTGGCAGACGATGCTACACGGTTAGTGAGTTCGACGAGGTAGTAGGGTCCGCCGATTATTTCGAGTTCGCCGGATTTCTTTAATTCCTCTGAAACGGTCAGTAAATCAATGGGTTGTGTACGTTCAAAAAGACGTATCATTGCCTCATAAATCACTTGGTGTGCATTCACATAAAAACTCTCGGCACGCAAGGTATCAATCACAACGGTGAGTGCATCCTTGCTTAACATAATCGCACCCAAAACTGCCTCTTCCAATGCAGGAGCTTGTGGTGGTAGTTTGCCAAACATATAGTCTGCCATACTAGCCTCGCGCTTTTTTTTATCACGCAAACCGACAATTTTCTTGACTGTATCTTTAGTTTCTGCCATGTTTTAATTACGTACAGTGGTTGGATATTGAGTTAAATAGTGGTATTCACCATGTTTAAGGACTTTTTCCATTTGTTCGATTAGATCCATTACATAAGCTGCTAATGAGCTTACATTAGATCGGTTAGGTTCCTGCTCGGCAACCCTCAAATAAACCTGTTGGATTTTACTAAGCAATTCAAAGCCGTTAGTTGTCTGCTTATAGGCTTGCTCAACAATCATATTCCCAAAGTAAATCATTCTTCTATCAATGAACTTTCGGGATATTAATTCTATATGCTTATCTAAATCAATAGCAGAAGTAGCACGGCTATTGAGATTGTTTAGGTAGTTTGTTCCGCCAATTTCTTTGAGTTTATCGGATTTCTTTAATTCCTCTGAAACTGTCGTTGAATTAATCGACTGTTTACGCTCAAAGAGGTGTATCATCGCTTCATAAATTATCCGATGTGCGTCAACATAAAAATATTTTAGATGCAGGTCATCCATCACAGTTTTTAATGTATCACCATTTAGCAATATTGCACCCAAAACTGCATCTTCTGATTCACGAGCTTGTGGTAGTGGCCTATCAACCAGATGATGTTTATCTCCATTACGAGAACTAATATTTGCCATTATCGTTGAATTTTACCATAATTAAAGTTCATATTCCAAATTTGAATAATTAGAATTTGTTTTTTGAAATTTCTCCCAAAATGGACGACGAAATTAAGTCTAAATTTTTGGAAAATAGAATTTATGTGTTTTGTGAGCAATTCATCATTGTTAGTGGATTGTTAATTTGTGTGGATAAATTGTGGGTAAGTTTTTTGTTTAAAATTTGACAACTATGTGTAGTGCAAATCGGACATTGATACGACATTAAAAAAGCACATCATTCACCGATAAATGTAGCGATAATACGATGTTTTTTATTTTAAATTAAAATTTTTATTTATATATAATTTCATTAAAATAATTTTATTAAAATATTTAAATAATTATTTTATAATAAAAATAATAGTTTGTAAATAAATTAAAATTTATTTTAAATAATATTTTTTATTTTAATAAATTCAAAAATATTGCACTGAAAATAAGAGTTTTATTTTTCATGAAAGATAACTACCGTACTTTTTAGGCAGCTAAAGCAGCCTGTACTTGAGTACAAAATAATCAAATTATTTCAATTTTACAAACAAAAAAGTGTAAAAATGCATTATTTTTGACGGAAACGGACATCGAAGGGTGATTTCGGGCGTTCTTTTTCCGACCAATTGAAGCCGTCTAAGCGGAGGGTGCTGTGATTGGCTTGACGCATAGGCGTGATGTTGGCATCGGGTTGTTTGTAGAATTTGATTTGTTCGACGGTATTATCGCCAAAATAAATGAGCATATCGCTGCAAGCGGTTTTATTGACTCCGATGTAGGCGTTCTTGTCGTCGCGGATGTAATAAATGGTTTGTCCATTGCCTTTTACATCCATCAGGCGTACCTCGTTGCTGTCAAATTTGGTGTAAATATTTTTGCCTTTGATTTGATTGTAGTAGCTGTCGTCGGTGACATTGATGATAAAGGCATTGCCGTCGAGGTTGATTTTTTGGACTTCGTTATTGCGCTGAAAAATGAGAATGGTATCGGCAGAAAACTGACTGGTATCCGACCACACGACAGGGTCATCGTAAAATTGAAACACCGAATCAACGGTGCTATACACCAACGAATCGCTGACGGCTTGGAAGTCGCTTTTATAGACACGGACATTTTGAACGGCGATAAGCGTGCGCTCGTCTTGCTGCGGATCGGGCTTGAAAGAACGCAAGGTGTCGGCGGCAAGATAAAGTGTGTCGGCATCCACAAGGGTACGCATCAGCGGGCGACCTGTGGCGTGTATATAGGCGGTACTATCATTATAAGTAGCGCGTTCGCAGTCAATGATGACTTCTTGTTCGCGGTTGATTATCAGAACTTTACCTTCTGCTGTGGCATTGCTCTGGTCATTGCCATACTCAATTTGGTCTGCCCATATCGACTGCGTGGAATCTATCATCACGACCTCACCCCAAGCGATGCCTGTTCCCTTTTTTTCATCATATTGAAGACTATCCGCCCATATATCTCGCTCACGACTTTGGATGACTACATCGCCCCATGCCTTTGTAAATTCGCGTTCTTCGTAGTAGTCAAGACTGTCGGCATAGATGACTTGGGTAGAATCGGCAATCTTTACGTTGTTGCGAAATTGCGAAATTTTGCGCTCCGAATCGTAGTAGGCATCGCCGGATTCTATGATGCGATTTTCGTCTTGAAAATTGGTTTTTCCTTCAAAATATACCTCGTCTTTATCGCCATCATAAATGATTTTGTCGGACGTGGCGTATTGATTCTCACCTTTGAATTTGACGTTTTGCTCAAACTCGGCGTAGTTTTCCGCAGAATTGTAAAATCCGGCTTCGCAATAGATTTTTTTGTCGTCGGTTTCGATATTGGTAGGTCCGTGAAAGTAGGAAATTTGCTTTTCGGTATCGTAGTGGAGCGTATCGGCAGTGAGCGCGAAATTGGAATCCACGACTTCTACATTGCCTTTGAAATAGGCTTGCTTGGTTTCGGTGTGGTAGTAGCCATGCGTACTTTTTAGGTTGGTGTTTTCACCTTCGAGGGTCGCGCCTGTGTGGTATTCACCGATTTTTGTGTCGAGGTTATAATCTAATTTATCGGTAAATAATTTTTGTTTGCCATCAGAGAGAACGACCTCATCGTAAAGGGTCGTTTTGCGTGATTGTCCGCTGTATTTCAAGCGATTGGCATAGACGGTGACAGAATCTTGCTCTATGACGATGTTACCAAAAGCTCGCACATCCTGCTCGACCACGACCATACTATCAGCAAACATTTTGACACCGTCTTGGTCGAGTACGACATTGCCGACCAAGTGTTTTTGTGCCTCGTCATTGACCTCCATGTATTCCATCGAATCCGCGTTTTCTATTTTTATGGTGTTTTTGCTGGTGTCGCGCGGCGGTGGTTCGGGGATGCCGATTTGGGCGTGGGCGGTGGTTGATATTAATAATAAAATTGCGAATAACGCAAATTGTAATGCACGTGACGCACGTAGAGACGCAAAATTTTGCGTCTCTACGTGCGTCACGTGCATTACAATTTTAATACATTCATTCCAAACCATAAAAACGGTCATTATCCCAATTTGCAGGGTTATTTTTAATATAATTTTTGATACGATAAAATGACGTTTCATCACGAATAATATGGTCGTGATAACGGGATTGCCACATAAAATCAATGTCATTCATGGTGGCATATTTTTTTACCCCTACCTTGAATCCACGTACAATGGATGCCAGATTTCTGGACTGTGGTTCAAATTTATTGGTGCGCCATTCGCGTTGTTCTTCGGGTGTTTTGTTGATGATAATGATACCATGTACGTGATTGGGCATGATAACAAATTCATCTAAAATGACAAAGGGAAAATGTTGTGGAATTGCCTCCCAACATTCGTATGCCATACCGCCGATTTCACTGTAAAACATCATGCCATCTTCGATGTGTCCGAAAAAATGTTGTCGGTTTTGGGTACAAATCGTTATGAAATATGGGGCATTGCTGCTGTAATCCCACCACCATGCACGTGCGGATTTTATGCGATATTTGTTTTTGTATTTTTCGGACATCGGATATTGGTTTTTTTCGTTAAAAAATATTCACCGTATCGCGCAATACAGTTGGCAAATATACGAAAAAACCACGTCCATTTTTAATGTCAATATTTCCGGTGCAATTATCGGCAAAACATCATTATTATGTCATTATTATCAAATCAAGAAATGAAAAGGCGGTGGTATGCGTTATTATTAAACCGCTGTGCAAGAATCCATACTACGATAATTTAATGCAATCTATGACAATTTTATGACAGTTTTTCGTTGGTTATTTTATTTCTAAAACTTACTTTTGTTTCGCATTGAAATTATTTTACAAAATTAAAATTTATATTTGTTAAGAATTTCAAAATTTTTGAATATTTACACCTTCACTCCTTGATAAAGATCAGGGGATTTCTTTCAAAATACATATAAACTAAATTTATGGGTAGTACCTTGCGCTTTAGCAGCGTTAATATTGACGCTTCCGTGCAAACGGTTTGGGAATATTACATGGACAGAATTATGCATCCGGACAGATATTTGAAGGATGTTAAGGAGTTCAAAATTCTTCGCCAAACCAGCCGCGAAATCGTCCGTTACATGAAAACTGCCGTAGGTGAGATTATCGAACGGATTACAATTGACAGTACCAAATCGGAGATTACGTATAATATTCTCCGGCATCCTCTACTCAAGGGTAGGTTGGTCAGTCAAATCTTACCGATACCTCACAACAATAATGGCTCTCTACTCACTATCATTAATGAGCGCGAATCCAAAGACCCGACATCTGCACTCAACGATGAACTACTGAATCCAAAACAAGAGGCACTCTCCACAAAATTGAAACTGGAAGCCTAAATTTTGGAATGAATTAGTTGAGTTAATTTGACTAATATCCAAAACTATTACTGCAAAAAAGGGTAGTGTATTGATAGTAATGCTTTTTTGAAAATAAAATTTAAATTAATTATTTTTTTTATTTATAAAATATTTATTATCATTTTTTTATAAATAATTTAATGATTTACTTGACAAAAAAATTAGCAAATAGCATTACATG
>CALIZI010000481.1 GCA_938028705.1 uncultured Saprospiraceae bacterium
TTATAAAAATATAGGCATGTTTAGATTTGCCGTAAAAGTAGTTGACACTTTTTCACGCAGAGAACGCAGAGTTCGCAGAGGGATGCTACATTAAATCTCCGCGAACTCTGCGTTCTCTGCGTGATTACTCAATTTGGAACGCTCACTACATTTCAAGAAAGTGTCAACCATATTTCTAAACATGCCTTTATTTTTGTCTCATTACTTATATCATTTAAAAAACAAATTATGAAAAAAATAAGACCAATTATCACTGTATTTTTCCTGTTCTTATCCTGTATGCTTTTTGCACAAGACAAATGTATGAAAGGAGATTGTATCAACGGATACGGCGTATATCAATGGGCAGACGGACAAAGGTATGAAGGAAGTTTTTTGAACGGCAAGTTTGAAGGAGAAGGCACTTATTACTGGGCAAATGGCAACAAACACGCAGGACTTTGGAATGTAGGGCAGCGACATGGCAAAGGCATCCATATTACAGCAGATGGTGTGGTGACCACCGGTGTCTGGAATCACGGTTATATTATCAAAACTTCTCAAAGTATTGAGACCGCCAAGAGCCAACCCATGACTACATCAGCCGCTGATAGAAAAATCAGTACCAAAACAGGTTGTATAAAAGGTGATTGCCATAATGGTAGCGGCACTTTTGTATGGGAAGGGCTTGGGCGATATGAGGGTTCGTTCAAAGACGATAAGAAAAACGGATTTGGTACTTTTTATTGGTTGGATAAAGGTAAATACAGCGGAGATTGGCTGGACGATAAACGACATGGAGAGGGCATTTATCAATTTCCTGACCTTACAACGGTAAGCGGAGTATGGGAAAACGGGCAAATAAAAGAAAAATTTGATAATATGCAAATGCCTGATGTAGAGACTGTTGAAGAAGATGCACTGAAAAGACGCACAGCACTTGTCATTGGGAATGCAGATTATGAAACCACTCCCCTACCCCATTCCAAAAATGATGCAGATGCTATCGCCGCTACACTCAGCGAATTGGGTTTTGAAGTGACACATCATAGCAATCTCGACCAACAAAAGATGGAAAAAGCCATCAAAGCGTATGGAAAAGACCTCAAAGAAAAAGGTGGAACGGGTTTGTTTTATTTTGCCGGACATGGCGTACATTTTGACGATAAAAACTACCTCATTCCGGTGGGGGCTGACATCCAATATATAGACGATATTCCATCCAAAGCCGTCAATTTGACTAATATATTGGTCGAGTTGAGACGATATAAAAAAGACATTAATATTGTTATTCTTGATGCTGCCCACAGTAATCCACTCTCTTATTATAATTTAGTGAGTAGTGGGTTTGCTCCCACAGTGATTTTGCCTGCGGGTACATTTGTAGCTTATTCCGCTTCGCCGGGGTCCATCGCCTCAAAGGGTGAGGATGAGAAGGGATTATACGCTCAGGAACTTATCAAAATGTTGGGTACAAAAGACCTGACGATAGAGGAGGTGTTTAAAAAAGTGCGCTCCAATGTTCGTAAGTTATCTGAAGGCGCACAGATTCCTTGGGAGGGGTCCTCTATCGAAGGGGCGTTTTATTTTATGCAGTAAATACAAATTTAAGTGTCAAGTTCAAGTATCAAGTTCAAGTTCAATAATTAATTCACTTTCAGTGAATTATGAAATGTGAAGGTACGGCTTTGTTCAGTCCACCCGTTTAATTTCGGACTAATGTACATCAGGTGCCACCTTCGCTTATCCGCATATTTAGCCTGTGAGTGAAAAACGAATATAGGTACCTGAAAACTGTAATGTACTGACTTCGTATCGCCAAACGTGAAATACTGCAAAGGGTATTTTGAGAGAACGCCAAACAAAGGCATTTTTAATATAAAAAAGGCACTACGGTAAAAAGTGTGGGTCGGTTAAATTCTCTTTCATATTTAACTTCGGAATTGACCTAAAAGCTATAAGGTTTCCGAAAACCTTATAGCTTTGATAGCCGGACTTTACGCTTACCCATACTTTTCACCGTAGTGCCATAAAAAAAGACCTCGTTAGTTGACACTTTTTTGAAATGTAAAATGTAAAATGTAAAAGTATATAACGTGAATGTTTTTTAACAATAATTTGATTTTCAAAATTTTAAATATATAACAATTTAAAAATAAATAACTTCATGTCCTATCGACACTTTTACATTTTACATTTTGTGTTTTACATTTTACATTTATTTTTAGATATAAAAATGTCAACTTACTTTTATGAACATATCCGTTAGTTCGATATATTTACGGGCAATTAAAATAGCCCGTACTGCATCTATACCATACAAGCGAGGTCAGCCATACGCGCTGAATATCCAGCTTCGTTGTCGTACCAACCCATAAGTTTAACCATATCATCATGTACATCGGTCATGTCTCCGTCAAGGATACAGGAGTGTGGATTGCCGATAATATCGCTGGAAACAAGCGGGGCTTCGGAGTATTGAAGAATACCTTTTAGTGCGCCTTCGGCTTGGGCTTTGAAGGCAGCGTTGATGGCTTCTACTGTGGGGGTTTTTTGGAGATTGACGACCAACTCGGTGAGTGAGCCTGTGATGACCGGAACACGTATGGCGGAGGCAGAAATTTTGCCTTTGGTGCCGGGCAATACGCGGGCAAGGGCTTTGGCTGCACCGGTGGTGGTGGGTATCATATTGATGGCTGCTGCACGTGCGCGGCGTAGGTCTTTGTGCGGACCGTCCTGCAAGTTTTGATTGGCGGTGTAGGCGTGTATGGTGGTCATAAAACCATTGGCGATGCCCCAGTTGTCTTCCAGTATTTTGACCATAGGCGACAGGCAGTTGGTGGTACAGGAAGCATTGGAAATGATGGTTTGTGAAGGGGCGTAAGTATCATCGTTTGCACCAAGTACGATGGTCGGAATATCGGCATCTTTGGCTGGCGCAGAAAGAATAACACGTTTGGCTCCGCCTTCAAAATGCAGGCTGGCTTTTTCGCGCGATAGGAAAAAACCTGTAGATTCCAGCACAACGTCTATGTTGAGTTCTTTCCAAGGGAGTTTGGCAGGGTCGCGCTCGGAAAGGCTGCGGATTTTTTTACCATTAATAATAATGTACTCGTCGTCAGCACTGACCTCGCCCTGAAAAATTCCTTGCGAGGAATCGAACTTAAAGAGGTGTGCAAGCGTATTATTATCTGTGAGGTCGTTGACAGCAACGACTTCGACATCTTTTTTTTCTAATAGGTTGCGTAAGGTTAAGCGTCCAATGCGCCCAAAACCATTGATTGCGATTCTTTTTGACATAAAATTTGCTTAGTGTGTGACTTACAATAAGTGCAAATGTAAAGTATTTTTTCATTATCCATTAGTGAAACCACAAAATATTACTTTTAGTTTTTGATTTTTACAAATTTTGCGCTTATCTTTGCACTCGCGTTGATTGAAATGCTGTAATGTTGAAATGATATGATGCGATAATGAATTATTGTAGCATTACATCATTATCACATTCCAACATTATCTTGGCCCGTTCGTCTATCGGCTAGGACGCCAGGTTTTCATCCTGGTAAGAGGGGTTCGATTCCCCTACGGGCTACTATTTTAAATGCGTTAATGCTGAAATGTTTTTAATGCGTTAATAAAAAAAACGGAAATATTCGTGATGAATATTTCCGTTTTTTTTATTAATCGTACCACGTAAACACGCCCACGTAACAACCACGTAGAGACGCAAAATTTTGCGTCTCTACGTGGTTGTTACGTGGGCGTGTTTACGATTGGTGTTTTTTTATTTCGTCATCGGTGAAATGGGCTGTGTGTTTGGGTTGGGCAAATTTTTCTTTGTTGTATGTTGTTGATTGTCCGCGTGGTATGGATAGGCTTTCCCATGCCGAACCTTTGATGATTTTGGCAAGAAAGACCATTTGTCCTACATGGTATGCGTAATGTGTAATTTGCCGATTGATGGCTTCTACGATGGTATGTCCTTGGTTGCGGATGTATATCAGTTGGTTGAACTTGTCCTCATTCAAGGTGTCTAAGGCATCAAATAGACATCCCCAGCCTTCTTCCCATTTGGCTTCGAGTTCTGCTTTTGTTCGGATGACATCTTCAAATTCGCGGTCTCTGTTGCGCCACGATTTTTCGCCATCTTCGGTCAGGAAATTTGTCCATCTCGACATCATATTGCCCCACAAATGGTTGACAATAATGGCTATCGAATTGCTCTCCTCATTGTATTGCCAAAGGATTTCTTCTTCTGTCAGGCGGTCAATGGTTTTATCGCCCAA
Source organism: uncultured Saprospiraceae bacterium (assembly GCA_938028705.1). GTDB lineage: Bacteria > Bacteroidota > Bacteroidia > Chitinophagales > Saprospiraceae > JAHDEO01. The sequence continues at coordinate 4,266 of CALIZI010000481.1, forward strand.
CATTTTGTAATATTTAAATTGTTTTCGGGCAGATTCAAGGTATATCATGGTGTTGTTGTGTTGTTGTGTTGTTGTATCGTAGTGTTGTTGTGCGTGTATGTCGGGAGATATATTCTGCGTATCCACTTATTTATCCCGAAAGCTTTCGGGAGTGGGTAATGAACCGCTAAAAGTATGTGAAAACTATAAGGCACTGACCTCGTATCGTCAGACGTGAAATACGGAAAAGGGTATTTCGCAGAAACGCCAAACTAAAGCATTTTTAACACAAAAAAAGACCTCGTTAGTTCGACAACTTCAACACTTCAACACTCCAACACTCAAAGTCTCTCCAATGTTTCGCGTGCTTTTTCTTTGAGGGTTTGGTCGTTTTCTTTTAAAATGTTTTCGAGGGTTTTTCGGGCTTCGGCTTTGCGGTCGAGTTCGTATAGGGTGTAGGCTTTGTAGTACATGGCTTGGGGGCGGATAGCGGGAATGTCTTGCTGATAAATGGCTTGGTCGAAGAGGACAAGGGCGGCCTCGTAGTTGTTGTTTTTGAATAGTTGGATGGCAGTAGCGTAATTTTTTTCGGGTGTGGGCATTGTCTGCTCACCTCTCGAACTGCTGACTTCAATGAGTTCGGCAGTGGCTTTGAAAGGGTCGCCGGATTGGGATATGGGTGACAAAAAGTAGAGTGCGGGAATGAGTAGCAAGACCGCTGCTATACGCAAGACCCAACGTAGTGTGTTGGTGCGTCGGGGCTTCATGGTGATTACGGGTGTTTCGGGTGTTGTTTGGCTTTCGATTTTCTTGATTCGGGCTTTAAAGTCTTGAAAACGAGTCTCTTCTGAGTGTTGTACACCTGCTGTGGCGAGTTGTTGTAAACGCACTTCGTAGGCGAGTTCGGGGTCGGTTTTGACTTGTTGTTCGAAGGTTTGTAGATCCTGTGGCGACATGTTGCCGCTCAAATATTGTTCTATTTTTCCTGTATATTCCATATTCATTAATGTAAGAGTTGTCTAATGTATTTTTCCAATTGGGGGTCGTCTTGCATTGCCTTTTTTAAGGCTTTGAGGCAGCTTGAACCTCTGTTTTTGGTGGAGTTGATTTGAAAACCAATCTCCTCTGCAATTTCCTTGTATTGTTTTCCCCAATAGTATTTTCCAATCAATATTTTACGGCAAAGTTCACCGACTTTTTGGTGGAGTAACTCCGAGATTTTTTCGAGTGCCTCTGTTTTAAATATGGTGGTGTCGCTTTGTTGGGTGGCTGTTGATACTGCGACTATATCTTCAACCGGTGTTTCTTTTCTTTGTCTTTTTTTGCCCAAAATCAGGTTGCTCATAATTCGATAGAGATATTTTTCTATGGAAGTATCGCTATCGTGTATAAAGATACCTTGTTGGGTTTTGTCAAAGAAAACGAATAAGGCTTTATAAAATACATCGTCTTTGTCATCTTGATTGAAATGAGCCGGAAAACGATGTTTTTTTAATAATGACCCTTTTTCGCGGGCAATGATTTCTAAGCCTTTGTTCTGCTCGTTGGCTTGAGGAGACTTTAAAAAAGTCATGACTTGCTGTTCGTTCATGTACGGTGCAGGTAATGTTGTCATTGATATATGTGTTCGAATAACCAAAAGGTCATTCGGTTTATTGTTTTTTTTAAAATTACTTGTGTGGTCTGCGGTTTATCTGTCCGCAGTCCACAGTATAAGATAGGCTAACAGCCGGTGGTCGATGGTCAATAGTCCATATAATTTAGACTTTGGACAAAGGAAATTGGGGAATTAGGAAATTAGGTAATCCCTTCTGTTTTAGATTTTTACAAAAAATAATTAATTGCATGTTTTATTTTATTAATAAAACTTATTTAAGTGATTATCAATGAATTACGGTTTTAAACCGAAGATCCCAATTTCCTAATTCCCATTTTGTCCAAAGTCTAAATATAATAAACTGATTATCTATTTTTTGTCAAAATAATTTTTTTTGAAAAAAAATAAAAATAGAATGACCTTTTTATTTTTTGAAGGCATATCTGTGTGAAAGCTCTATATTCAAAAAGTTGAATACAAAAAGGCTATAAGTATGAAGGGCAGTGTATAAGGACATTTCATCCCTAACCCAAACAACCGTTGTATCTTTTATGACTGTTCTCTTTTTTATCTTCTTTTTTAATGGAGCTTACGAGTAGTGGATACTCGCTTTAAAGTACGGTTTGAGTATATCTTATTGGTATGCTTAGGAAGAATACATCTGTATCTCCAATGGGAGATGCAGATGGTTTTTCTGCCCAATAAAATACGAATATTTTGACAGATTTTTTTATTTGCACGAAAAATAATCCTACAATTACTTGCTTTCGCGGTCTGTATTTTATCGGAAAATACGATTATTTGTACTTTATACTTTAGATAAAAATTCCCAATTTTACATTGCAAACAAATTTAATAAAAAGGCTGAACTCTAAAAATTTTATAAACAAAAACAGTTATGAAATATCTACCAACATTAATCTTTATATCTTTTTTTTGTTTTTGCTGTCTTCCGTCAGCTAAAGCGCAGGTCAATGAGAGTGATTCGCTTGAATTGGTTAATTTTTATAACACAACTTGTAATGACGGTTGTACTTTAGATTGGGATTTCAACGACCCTGTCAGGAATTGGGAAGGTGTGTATTTAAGTGCAAATCGTGTCGATAAACTTCATGCTATACACAAAGGTTTGAGTGGTACGATACCGGACTTAAATTTACCGGAACTAACAGAACTCAAATTTATAGGTAACTCATTAAGTGGTACAATTCCGAATTTTTCCAATCTGCCAAAATTGACACAACTCAATCTTAATCAGAACCAATTAATCGGTGAGATACCGGACTTCTCCTATCTACCCAATTTGGTAGAACTTAATCTTTTTTATAACCAACTCAATGGTCCAATTCCCAATTTCTCGAACCTGCCAAATTTAAAATATATCAGATTCTACAACAATCAATTAAGTGATTCGATACCAAACTTCAATTTGATAAACCCGCAAATCATTAACCTTAGTGACAACATGTTGAGTGGTCCAATCCCAGACCACTCTCACCTTACGAATTTGACAAACCTTAATATTAGTAACAACCAATTAAGCGGGTGCTTTTCTATGTATTTAAAATCTTTGTGTAACATTTCTGTGAATACGAGTGGAAATCCTGATTTACCGAACAACGGTAATTTTAGTGCTTTTTGTAATAATGACATTGGACTTTGTGATTTATACGCTCCTCCAAGTGATTCTTTACAACTCGTCAATTTTTACAACACTAGTTGTAAAGAAGGATGTACTTTGGAGTGGGATTTCAATCAGCCGGTGAATACTTGGGAAGGTGTTACACTAGCGATTTACGGTGTGGAGAATTTGATTTTACATTCAAAAGGATTGAGTGGGCAACTTCCCGAATTAGACCTTCCTTATTTAAAAGACCTATCTCTTTATGATAATAATTTCAGTGGTCATATCCCTGATTTTAATTTGCCCGAACTAATCGATATTAACATTTCCGCCAACCAACTGACCGGTACTGTACCCAATTTTACTCAACCTTATTTAGAAATTATCAACCTTCATGGCAACCAATTGACCGATACTATTCCTGATTTTAATTTGCCACGATTACGTTCACTCAGTCTCTATAATAATCAATTGACCGGTGCCATACCCGAGTTTTTAAATGCGAGAAATTTACAAATTTTGAGCCTTACGGAAAATCGCTTAAGTGGACCTGTTCCAGATTTTACTCAACTTTACGATGTCTTATTTATATTAATTCGACAAAATAATTTCTCTCATGAGGATATTCGGGAGAATCATGATACCAATAGTTCGTTGGGTTATAAATATGCTTATAGTCCGCAATATTTCGGTAATGAACAATTCCACACCGATACCATTGGTGCAACCGTAATCCTCTCACCCGACCCTACAATACCATACAACAATCCTTCGGTCAGATGGGTGCAAAATGAGGAATTTATAACGACGAGCTACGTACTTAACGACACCACTTACCTCATTCCATCTTTGGATACCGTAGATATTGGCGTATATCAATATCGTTTTATTGACTACACGCTTTCTCCCGAAGTGGAATTTCACTCCCGACCTATCAATAATTACGTAGAAGGCTTGGATTTGGAAGGCGAACCCGTTATTCAAGGCGAGTTGATTGTAGAATATGGAGAAGATAAAAGTCAAATGGAGATAGATAGTATCCGAAATGAACTTGTTACAGAATACGGCGGTGTGATTTTGGATTCCTGCGGCTGCAAAGTACACCTTGATTTGTGGAAATTTGGCGAAGATACCCTTGATGTTGTCAGAGAAATCATTGGTTTGGATAAGGTCAATGAAAGGCGTACTTCTTCTACTGAAATTGACGGTAATCGTAACAATTTATTTGTACCCGATTATAACGAAGCCGAATATATTTTGATTGGCAAACCTGTTGAAAACACCAATGACATCGCCAAAGTTGTAGTTGGAGTCATTGATACCGGTATTAATATTTATCATAATGCTATTTACGATAATCTCTGGAGTAATAAGGCAGAAAAAAATGGCATACCGGGCATTGATGATGACAATAATGGTTATGCCGATGATATATTTGGATACGATTTTGTCAAGGATTCACTGATGAGCGATACACATGGACATGGTACAAAAGTCGGCGGTATTATCGCCGCTAATGTACCGCAAGATATGGATATTCAAGTCATGCCCGTCAAGACCTTTGGCGATGCAGGGCGCGGTTCGCTATTCGATATGCTGTGCGGGGTTTACTATGCTATTGATAATGGTTCTGACATTGTCAATATCAGTGCAGGGTACAAAGGCGAAAAATCGGTCATCTTACAAAAAGCCTTACAATATGGACGTGACAAAGACGTACTTTTTGTAGTAGCTGCCGGAAATGATACCCTTGATTTGAATACCGTCAATTATTGGCCCGCCACCTTCACACGAGATACCACATTGGCAGATGCTGTCATCACAGTAACTGCTGTTGACAATACCTATAATTTGGCTGAATATGCCAGCTACGGCGATACCACAGTCAGTATTGCCACATCAGGACAAAACATTCTTGCTCCGGCTGAATATGATTTGGAAAGTTTCGATTATATCGGCGGTACTTCTGCTGCTACGCCAATAGTTTCGTTGGCATTGGGTATTGAAAAAATAAAATGCCCGAATAAAAGTTGCGCCACCCTTCGTGAGGATTTTTTGAATAATACCGACATTGCCGCCGACCTGATAGATATAGTCGAAGAAGGACGAATGCTCAATATGCAAACCCGTAAGCTGTCCAAGTTAAAAGTTTATCTTGAAGGTGCGCTACTCAAACCTGATGGCACTTACGCAACAAGTATGAAAACCAAACTCAATCAAAGGGGGATATTGCCCGGACAAACGCCCGTCAATCCCTCCGTTGCACCTACACCTGCGGGGCAACCATTCACTACTTCTCCTTGGAATTATGACGGTACAGAATGGGGCAATACGGATTTTTATGTGGAAGACCGTGTAGATTGGGTCTTGGTATCGCTACGTACAGAAACGACAAAAGATAGTGAAATCTATCGTACTGCCGCCCAACTGAAAAAGGACGGAACGGTGGAGTTTTATCGTCCGATTATGGACTTGACAAGTATTGCTGATTCTGTCCATATTGTGGTCGAACATCGCAACCATCTGGGCGTGATGTCACCCAACAAAGTACCTGTACGTGAAGGAAGATTTGAATATGATTTCACATCGGAAAATTCCTTCAGAGACCCGACGGGGGTGGGGCAGGTAGAGATTGCACCGGATGTATGGGCGATGATTGTTGGCGATAGTTCGCAAGAGAACGACTATCCTCACTATGACATCAATGGAGGAGATAAGGCGATATGGATTCAGCATAATGGTTATCATGACCGCTATTTGCCGAGTGATTATGATATGAATGGCGATGTCAACGGCAATGATAAAGCCATCTGGTCAAATAGAATAGGACTTTCTAATCGGGTACCTAAGTAACTCAAGTTAGCGACTTATCGCCAACTTGAGTAAATTTCAAAAACAAATTCCAAATTCCAATTTCGTATGATATTTTTTGGAAATTGGAATTTGTTTTTTGGAATTTTTTAAGTCTATTAATCTTTTAGACTTTGGACAGAGGAAATTGGGTAATTTGGAAATTCGGTAATCCCGATAACTATCGGGACGTTTTTAAAATTTTACATAAAAAATGGCTCTACGGTGAAAAGTATGGGTAAGCGTAAAGTCCGGCTATCAAAGCTATAAGGTTTTCGGAAACCTTATAGCTTTTAGGTCAATTCCGAAGTTAAATATGAAAGAGAATTTAACCGACCCACACTTTTTACCG
>CALIZI010000482.1 GCA_938028705.1 uncultured Saprospiraceae bacterium
CGCTCATATGTATTAAGCGGTGAAAAATGTAAAATGTAAAACACAAAATGTAAAATGTAAAAGTGTCGATAGGACATGAAGTTATTTATTTTTAAATTGTTATATATTTAAAATTTTGAAAATCAAATTATTGTTAAAAAAACATTCACGTTATACACTTTTACATTTTACATTTATTGTTTTACATTTTACATTACAATAACGATTTTCCCCTTATAGCACAGATGAGCGAACTAATACCAACACTCCCCCGAATATGTCGGAAGTTAAATTATTTTCAGGAACAAACTCCCTCTATCTTGCCAATAAGATTGCAGACCACTACGGCTATCCGCTTGCCAAACAAACGATTAGTCATTTCAGTGACGGCGAAATGCAGGCGGTCATCGAAGAATCTGTACGCGGTACTTATTGCTTTTTTATTCAATCCACCTTTGCACCCAGCGACAATCTGATGGAACTCCTCCTGATGATAGATGCGGCACGACGTGCTTCAGCGGGTTATATTACTGCGGTGATTCCTTATTTTGGCTATGCTCGGCAAGACCGCAAGGACAAGCCTCGCGTAGCGATTGGCGCAAAACTCGTAGCGAATATCCTTGAAGCGGCGGGTGTCAATCGCATTATGACGATGGATTTTCATGCCGACCAAGTACAAGGTTTTTTCGATATTCCGGTAGATCACCTTCAGGCAGAAATCATTTTTATTCCTTACCTCGAAACGCAGGATATAAGTAATGTCATCTTTGCCGCACCCGATGTTGGGAGTACCAAACGCGCCCGAAATTATGCCAAATATTTTGGTGCCGACCTCGTGATATGCGATAAAGAACGCCGCCGCGCCAATCAGATAGAATCCATTACGGTCATTGGTGAAGTGGAAGGGCGCGATGTCATTTTGACCGACGACATCGCCGATACCGCAGGTACACTCTGCCGCGCTGCCGAAGCCATGATTAAGAAAGGTGCAAAGAGTGTTCGAGCGATATGTACGCACCCTGTCCTCTCCGGCAATGCCTACGAAAATATCGAAAACTCCATGCTCGACGAACTCATTGTCACCGATACCATTCCACTCAAACAGGCTTCCCCGAAAATAAAAGTCCTCTCCGTAGCGAAACTTTTTGCCCGCGCCATTCGCAATACACATGAAAATCGCTCTATTTCAGCCCTCTTTGTGAGGAAAGAGACGAATACTTTGTTCGATCCTTAGAGGAAAGAAGAGAGATTTTTAAATTGAAACAACATTTAGAGCTGCGTTTGGTAAACTTCAAAGAGTTTGCTAAACGTAAGTAAAGCACTGATTTTTAGACAACTACAAATTTTAGAGATACGCTTACGTTTACCAAACCCAAAAAGTTTAGCAAACGGGATATATTATTTTTCGTTCATTTAAGTTGTCAACCGCTTTTTTAAAAATGTCTTTATTGCTCACCAAAACCACACTTCAAAAATCAACTTTGGTGACTAATAATTTTTATTACTCACCAAAATACACTATTTTTATACAACTTTGGTGACTAATAATTTTTATTACTCACCAAAACTATGTTTCAAACACTAACTTTGGTGATTAATAAATAATAATGAGCGACAAATTTATAGGCAGAACACAAGAAATAAGTGTTTTAAAAGAAGCACTCCAGTCACATCGGGCAGAGTTGGTTTCAGTCATTGGCAGGCGGCGAATCGGGAAGACTTTTTTGGTGAAAACTATTTACCAAGACCAAATTGTATTTGAACTGACCGGAATGCAGGACAGACCACTTGAAGAACAATTACGCAACTTCGCTTACTATCTTAACGAAGCAGCTCAATCCAAAATACCGCTTCCCCCTCCTATTGATTGGCTGGAAGCATTTATGCAATTAATTACTTATTTGAAGACAGTCGAAAAAAAAGAAAAGCCTGTCGTTTTTTTGGATGAATTGCCATGGATGGCTAAACATAAATCAGGCTTCCTGAGTGCCTTGAGTTTTTTCTGGAACAGTTGGGCGGTCAATCAACATATTGTGCTGGTAATTTGTGGTTCGGCGGCTTCGTGGATGATTCAAAAAGTGGTCAAACACACCGGCGGCTTGCACAATCGCATATCACGACGTATTCATTTAGAGCCTTTTACACTATCAGAAACCGAGCAATATCTTCGCGCCAATAATCACGTCAAACTCAACCGTTATCACATTGTACTTTTGTATATGGCGATGGGCGGTATTCCGCATTATTTGAAAGAAATAAAAGTTGGGAAAAGTGCCACGCAGAATATTGCCGACATCTGTTTTTCAAAAACCGGCATCCTGCGCGATGAATTTTCTGACCTCTATGCTGCGCTTTTTGACCATGCAGATAATCACATTGCGATTGTACGTGCATTGGCGCAAAAACGACAAGGCATGAACCGGACAGAGTTGATAAAAACCGCCAAACTGCCCAACGGCGGCAGCGTGACAAAGGCATTGGAGGAGTTGAACCAATCGGGATTTATTGATATTTTGTACCCTTTCGGAAAAAAAGTAAATAATAAACTCTACCGCCTGACCGATGAATATTCGATTTTTTATTTACAATTTATAGAAAAAAATGCCAAAGGAGGCGCAGCGGCATGGAAGCACCTCAGCCAAACACCGGAGTACAAAATCTGGTGCGGATTTGCCTTTGAAAATGTCTGCCTTCGGCACATTCCGCAAATCAAACATGCCCTAAGTATTGGCGGGGTGTATTCGGTCGCTTCTTCTTTTGCAAAAAAAGGAACAAAGACCGAAAAAGGTACGCAAATTGACTTGATACTGGACAGAAAAGACCAAGTGATTAATCTGTTTGAAATCAAATTTCACAACAAAGCTTTTGTAGTTTCCAAAGCCTACGCAGAGAATTTGACCCAAAAAATTCATGTATTTGAAGAAGCTACCAAAACCCGAAAACATATATTTCTTACGATGATTGCCGCCTTTGGTATCACGCATAATGAGCATAGTATTAATTTGGTGGATCAGGTGTTGAGTTTGGATGATTTGTTTGTGAGTAGTAATTCTACAATACAATAATGACGCAGACTACTTACACTTTATCAATTTTGAATTGATTTTTATGGATTTGGGACGAGAAGAATTATCAATTTCCCAGCCCATTGGGCTTTCTTTACCATAAGAATGATAATATAAAATATTTCCAAGTTTATCTTTTCGATAAAGATTAGGGTTTTTTCCTCTGACTTTTTTCGCTTCTTGCCATACTCTGTCTATCTCCGACAATTTTCGGGCGGTCTTAGCTCCTTTAAGTGTTTTTACTTTTGTCTTTGTTTTTCGTTTTGGTACTTTACCGTTTTTATTTTGAGAAATAGATGATTTTTGAGGTATTTGCTCTAAAATATTTTTCAACTCTGTGGCTATTTGAGTTGGTGGTTGCCCCGCAAGTCCTTCGGAAACTAATACTTGTGCTTCTTGAAATTGATTGGAAAGCAGGGCTAAATTAGCAGCACTTCTCAACAAGATGGAACGCGAAGGTTCTTCATTTGACTGTTGAATATAAAAATATGCCGCTTGTTTTTCTTTTTCAAAAGCTAATTTATAATAATGCAATACCTTGTCCGGTTCTGAATGTTTTGCCAATAAAGCCAAATCATTCAAACGCATAGCTTCTCTATGTAATTCTTTTACAGTCATAAATTACTGAATTAAATATTGTCCTTTGGGTGTTTTGAAATCGGTAAAGTATCGTATTTAAAGATAAGAAATAAAAACTGTAATTGCTATGATGATTTATTTGAAAATCTTTAAAACATGTTTAATTTGAGACTTTGTTGATGAAAAAACAAACCCGGATGTGCTTTTTCGCGTTATATTGACAGCACAAAAGTCTGACTTCTTAAAAGAAAAAATCAGAGTTTGCAGATTACGGTTTTGAGACTTCAAATATTACGATATTTAGCCAATTCATTATTCGTAACTCACCAACTCGCAACTGAATAATATGATAAACATTCCCGACTCGAACAAAAAAAGGGTCGTCATCGTAGGCGGCGGTTTTGGTGGCTTGACGCTCGCTCAAAAACTTGCCAAACAAGACGTACAAGTCATACTGATAGATAAAAATAATTATCATCAGTTTCAGCCTTTATTTTATCAGGTGGCGATGTCGGGTTTGGAGCCGAGTTCGATTGCTTTTCCATTGCGTAAGACCTTTCAAAAAAGAAAAAATGTCATCATACGAGTTGCAGAGGTGCAGCGTGTAAACCCTGCCACACAAATTGTGGAGACGACTTTGGGCAGCTTGCGTTACGATTATCTGGTCTTGGCGATTGGTGCGGATACCAATTTTTTTGGTAATGAAAATATTGCGTCCAAAGTCATCCCGATGAAGTCGGTAGCGGAGGCTTTGTATCTGAGAAACAAGGTCTTAGCCGATTATGAAAAGGCAGTGACGACGGGCGATTTTGAAGAGCGACAAGGCTTGATAGACATCGTGATTGTAGGTGGCGGACCTACGGGTGTAGAGGTAGCGGGCGCACTTGCCGAAATGAAAAAATATATTCTGCCAAAGGATTTCAGAGACGAACTGGACTATACCGAAGTAGATATTCACCTGATTCAAGGGGCAGATATTTTGCTCAAAGGCATGTCCGAACAAGCGAGTGCGGCGGCTGAAAAATTCTTAAAAAAATTGGATGTGCAAGTCCGTAAAAATACGCGCGTAACAGATTACGACGGCAAATATGTATATATGAACGACGGTACAAGCATTCGCACCAATAAAGTGATTTGGGCAGCAGGTATCATCGGCAATACGATTGAAGGTTTGCCCGACGACCTTATCACCCGCAGCCGCAGAATCAAGGTCAACGAGTATTGTCAAGTCTTGGGTCATCCGAATATTTATGCCATTGGCGACATCGGCTACCGCGAAACGGAGACCTATCCTTACGGTCATCCGCAAGTGGCGCAAGTAGCGATACAGCAAGCCAAAAATGTTGCTCTAAATCTCAAAAACATTTCCAAAAACAAAACACTTAAACCCTTCATTTACAAAGATAAAGGCTCTATGGCAACCATCGGCAGACACCTCGCCGTTGTGGATTTGCCGCGCTTCAGATTTCAAGGGGCTTTTGCTTGGTTTGTGTGGTTATTGGTGCATCTTTTTTCCCTGATTGGTGTAAAAAATAAACTTTTTGTCTTTATCAATTGGGTCTGGAACTACTTTACCTACGACCAATCTTTACGATTAATCATTAAGCACAAGAAGGGCAGTGATTTGTAACTCGTTCATTCGTCACACTCACTACTCGCTACTCGTCACTCACTACTCTGTATCGCTCCCTTTCGTCTTTTAAAAGGTCAATGTCTGTATCAAAACAAGCATTGAGCGTAGCGCGATAAAAATTGACGGGGCTGATACTATCGTGTAATATATTATAATTTTTATTGGGAAAATGAAAAGCCGCGAGAATGGAATAGCTCGCTTCATCCTTAGCTTCACCTTCCAAAAAACGGAAGCCGTGGTCGCCATGTATGATGATAATGGGCGGTGTTTTTGAGGTCGTCAGAATGTCGTTGACGAGTGCGGTGAGGAGTTGATTGGTGTATATCAATTGGTCGAGATAATGGGCTTTATTGCTCCAGTTTTTTTCCCCTTCCCTACCCTTTTGCAAGGCTCCTTCGCGGTCAAAATAATACGGATAATGCGGTATCATCAGGTGTGCGTACACATATACGGGGCGGGTCGTGCGCTTGGGAATCTGCCGGACTTCATCCAAAATTTCCAGTGCTGCTTCGTGGTGCGTCCACAATCTTTTTTTAGCAAAATATACATCAAAAATCGTTTTGCGAAGCATAAAACCCAAAAACGAAGTCTCCGGAATACCCGAATATTCGTAACGTGTGGGCTGTTCGAGCATATCAAAAATGGAAAGGTTGACGAGGTCGTAGCCCATTGCCTCAAAATCCTTAAATGTACGTGCATGACGGATACCTGCAAGCGCAATCAGGTAAGCCGGAGCAGTCTCGCGTCCATCGTCTGCTTCAAAATCCCAGAAGTAATCGCGGTTCATCATTGAAGGTACGACTTGGCGCGTGTGTGCGTAGTTGCCTTGGGCGTGTTCGGCTACGTAGAAGTCCTTGCTTTTGAGGTAGTTTTTGAAGGTCGAATTATCAAAATTCCAATATTTTTGCAACGCATCAGACCCCGTATAAGCATCCAAGACTATGTGATAAACGGAAGGTCGCGCTGTAGTGTCCGAAGCAAAATTTTGTCCTTCATAGCCCATGTACTCCTTGTGTATTTCAGGATACCATTGTTGTGTTTGATAGTAATTCCATGTTATTTTAGCACATTCAAAAACTAGCAAAACTAAGAGGAGTGTATTCAAATATTGGTGGAGTATGGTAAATGTTTTTTCGGATTTAAAAATATAAATATACCACCCGCCTAACACCATTCCACAAAGCAACAAAAAATAACGATGTTGGCGCAGAACATTCAGTGAATCAATTTTTAAAATATTATAATAAAAATGAAAATAAAATAAAACGAAGATGAGTAATGTAGTCGTCCACAAAGCTGTTTTTATGGTTAATGTGTGTCCTGTTGTCTTGGAAATTAAACGATTAAAATATTTGAAACCGTAAAAAAGCAAGACCGCAAGTAGTGTGGTCAATGCCAATAAAATGATAATATCCTTAGCTTCGATGAATAAGGTCTCATACTGATTTATGCCATACACAACAAAGTATAATCCCATCAGGAAAGGATGTAATGCGTATTGGTTTATTATTTTTTGTAAAAAAGAAAACATAAAGTGCAAAGGTAGCACTTTGAAGGATCTATTCTCTATTTTTCTAGCAATCTCGATATTTCATCAAGTGGTATCTCATCGTGGCGACAGACGAGATTATTCTATACGACATTACAGGAAAACAAATCAGTCGCCAAGCCTTTCCGCAAGATAAACAACTCGTGGTCAGCCATTTGAATGACGGCGTGTATATCTATCGTATTTTTTATAATAATGAAATGTATAGTGGGAAAATTGTAAACTTATACTTCCTATATTTGTTAGACTACTATACTGCTTTATGGTTAGATTGTTACATTGTTTTATTGTTGTATATAGCCAAAATTAAATCATAAATACCTGTTTATCAACAATATAAAAATATAACAATAAAACATTTTGTAAAATAAAAAGTATAATTTTAAACCTAATACAGTATAATCACCATCAACCAGTTACTAATCACTAACAAAATGGAAGTAAATCAACTTTTACACAGGGCATTGGGGCTTGAATTTTTATCCGTAGATGAGGGGCTGCATTTGTGGGAACATGCCACCACTGCCCAACTGATGTACGTTGCCAATTCGCTACGCCAACACCACGTACCGAACAATACCGTCACGTGGATTATCGACCGCAATTCCAATACCACAAATGTATGTATTGCCAACTGCAAATTCTGTAACTTCTTCCGCAAACCCGGACATGAGGAAGCCTACATCACGACGATAGAACAATACAAACAAAAAATAGAAGAAACCTTCAAATACGGTGGCAATCAACTCCTGTTGCAAGGCGGGCATCATCCTGATTTGGGTTTGGCGTACTACTGCCAACTATTCAGCGAATTAAAACGTCTATATCCTGAACTCAAACTTCACGCACTCGGTCCGCCGGAAATTGCCCATATCACCAAACTCGAACAAAGCACCCACACAGAGGTATTGGCTGCCCTAAAAGAAGCGGGGCTGGATTCGCTGCCCGGTGCAGGTGCAGAGATATTGAGCGACAGGGTACGGCGACTGATTTCTAAAGGAAAATGTGGTGGGCAAGAATGGCTGGATGTGATGCGAGCCGCCCATCAATTGGATATTACGACCTCCGCTACCATGATGTTCGGGCATGTAGAAACCGACCGCGAGCGATTTGAACATTTGGTGAGTTTGAGAGAAGTACAGTCAGAAAAACCAAGCCATGCTAAAGGCTTCCTTGCCTTCATCCCTTGGCCCTTTCAAGACGAAGATACCTTACTCAAACGCCTCAAACGCGCCCGAAATACCGTTACGAGTGATGAGTATATTCGCATGATAGCGATGAGCAGAATTATGCTGCCCAATGTCATCAATATTCAGGCTTCGTGGCTGACGGTGGGCAAGCAAGTCGCACAGGTTTGTCTTCATGCAGGCGCAAATGATTTTGGCAGTATTATGATAGAAGAAAATGTAGTATCGGCTGCCGGTGCTGCCTTCCGCTTTACTGCCGATGGCATTCAACAAGCTATACGTGATGCAGGCTTCAGCCCTCAACTCCGTACCCAACAATACGAATATCGAGAACTCCCTCCTAACATTATTCAACAACAACTGGACACCGCTACTATGATTGTAGATTAGAAATGAAATAGTAACGGAATACTTTTTTTATTTTTTAATGAATTATATTAAAATATTTTATTAAAAAAGAGGTTTTTATTTATTTAAAATAAATAAATTTTATAAATTATTTATTTTAAATGATAAATACATTTATAATAGTTTAAATTAGTAAAAATTACTCTAATTTCAGTACAATTTTAAATGATAAATACCCGATTAGGTGGATAGAATATTCAAACTAATCACTAATCACTGATAAACCAATCGCTATTTTACTTGCTGAATGCAAAAATGTTTCTTTATTTTGTAAAAAATAATTATCATTGTAATTCAAATATTACTTGAGAACCCTTATTTTACCATCAAAATGACGCGATTTAACCAAATGTGACCTAAAAATTACTCAATATTCAAATTATACTTAACTTAAATTACGTTTAAATTCATAGGAAATAGCCGAAAAAAAAATGTATATAAATTTTGTGATTTATTAATTTCAAATTTTTATCCTGAACATCATGGATGTCAAGATAATTCCTTATCTATTCAAGTTTTCGCGTCTCTTGGGTAGAGTATCACTTTAATTTTGGCTTATTTCTGAGACCAATTCTTTACTTACTTTGGTTTTCCGCATTTAAATATAAACTTCAAAACCATGGCAAAATCAATATTTGTGAGTTGTGTTGAAAATGAAGCTCACTGGTTAAAAAAAATTAACAAGTGGAACGAGAAGGGGAAAATGGGCAGAGATGTCATCATATCCCATGAACCGGAACAAGATTTTCACGACTACAACATCATCAAGGCACACATCAAAGAAATCATCCGCAGAGATGAGGTGAATATGATTGTGGTGCTACTAGGAAATTCAGCCCATAATGACCACTGGATTCAGGCAGAAGTAGAACTGGCTGCCGAAATCCCGACTAAATTATTCTGTATGCGTTTGCCGGGAACGGATTATCCTAAACCGGAAGCACTTAGCCATATTAAGGAAATATCATTCAATCCGAATACGATAGTGAGGTTTCTTTATGGTAAAGAGGAAAAGCCGTATAGAAGATACCGTCCGCGTCCTAAACCGGAGGAAGAAAAGAAACAAGAGGAGAAAGAAATGGAAGAGGAGTGAGTTTTAAAAAAATGTAAAATGTAAAACTGTCATTTCTGTTAAATTTTTTCGAGTTATTAAATGTTCTGAATGAGGTCATTTTTCTTATTGAAATTCAAAAATTTTACAAGCTAATTCAAAATATAATTTGGTTTTTAAAATTGTTTTTAATAAAATA
>CALIZI010000483.1 GCA_938028705.1 uncultured Saprospiraceae bacterium
GGTGCTTCGTTCTGAATTTGACCTAAAACTTGTCAGACATTTTGAAAATGTCAGACAAGTTTTAGGTCAAATTCAGCGCAGATTTCCTATTTCAAACAAAGACGCATTCTTATTTTTTTAAATTTAACATTGTCAAGCTAAAGCAGTCATTACAGTATCTACAATCTGTATTTATCAAACCAAAAATGCATTTTAATATTAGAAATCCACTTATGTGTGTCACACTCAGTATCAATTTACTTTTTGGCATAAAAGTCCTAAGAAAGCTGATAATCTCACGAAGGATGTGATCATCCAAGAATTAAGAAAGTCGAAAATTGTCCTTTTGCTGTTAAGCGATAAGTTTTTGAAAAGTGACTATTTTAAAACACTGAAAAAGCAGGTAGTGTTCGACAAAAATAGGGTAAATGATTATACGCGAATTGCAAGGCGAATTCCTTTGTTAAAAGCGGATATTTGAGTATTCAGACACCCATTTTTCATAAAAACATTCGCCTTGCAACTATTCCCTATTTTAATCGAACACCTCCAAAAAGCAACTTCCAAAATTAAAGGATAATAACATAGCACACTTTGAATTTGGACTTTGGACAAAATGGGAATTAGGAAATTGGGAAACTCGGTTTAAAATCGCAACTCATTGATAATCAATTGAATAAATTTTATTAAAAAAATAAAACATGTCATTAATTATTTTTTGTAAAAATCTAAAAAAGTCCCGATAGTTATCGGGATTACCGAATTTCCTAATTCCCCAATTTCCTTTGTCCAAAGTCTAATTTGAATCATTTACAGGATACATTGAAATTTGTTTTTTGGAATTTTTTAAAATCTTGGACAAGTGGCTCGCCTGCCGAGCGGACGCTTACGTTTCATTTTTTTGATGCGTCCGCGTTTCCGGCTTTTCTTACGTTTAACGCGCTTCTTACGGGATGAACTTGCTCGTGATGATGACGATTTCTTACCCGTAGAAGATGACGATTTTCGAGAAGCCGATGAGCGTTCTGTTTTAGGCTCTTTTTCAACGATGGGTTCCTCTTTTGGGGGAATTTCTTTCGTTGCAACAGGTGGCACTTCAGGTTCTGGTTCTTTGATGACCGTTGGTGCTTCTACTGGAATTTCCTTTTCCTCCACAACCGGTGGTGGCGGCTTTTCTACTTCATTCACCCTTATAATCTGAATGACCTCGCCTATCCCATAATGACTGTTGAGCGAGTCCAAAATATTTCTGTCCGTCTCATCATTTTTATCTGGATTAACTGCCGTACCCGAAACCTCATAATCTTGTGCATGAGAAAGACTCACCAACAAAAACATCATCCCTGCAAATACAAATAACTTTCTCATAACTTTTGCGTTTTGATTAAAAAATTGTAAGTCGTAATGGTATCGCTTACCTTTTAAAAGTTGCTTTAAATTTAATTTTTTGTTCCAACTATACTTTAGACGAAAATATCAGGTGTCAGGATACAAAATGTAATCAATTGATTATCAGTTTATTTGTCATCAATTTTATATTTAAAAATAAATTATTTTAAAAAATATATTTATATGTAAAAGTTAAATAATAAAATTTATTTTGCTGATAAATAATACCTAATATATTTTGTCCAAATTTTCAATATTCAAAATATAATACAAATACTGGGCTAAACTTAATGCTTTATATATAATAAATTATAAAATAAAATGCTTCCTTTTTAAAAAAACTTGATTTACAAGGTGTTAAGTGCCATACAATCCGTATTTTGCTTGTCAATGTTATACTAAATTCAGCCAAAAATGTTACCGTTTTTTGCTTTTTAATAGTTAGATTTTAATTTCAAATACAAGTAAAATATTTTGTTCGCACACTATCGACACTTTTACATTTATTATTTTATATTTTGACGATATGATTTCCTTTAACGATGCTGATATTCTGCGGGCAGTTACTTATGATGATATGCTGAAGGCTATGGAGGCAGCTATTCTCACCAATGAAACCCAAGAAACATATACGCCAAAGAGAACACACATAAATATAGAAAAAAATACGCTCTTGATGATGCCTTGTTTTGGAAAAAAATATTTTAGTGTCAAGTTAGTCTCTGTTTTTCCCGATAATGCATCGAGAAATCTGCCTATTATATCTGGAACGGTCATGTTGAATGATAGAGATACCGGACAAGCACTTGCCATGCTCGACGGAAAAACCATAACTGCTTTACGCACAGGGGCGGTCGGTGGTTTGAGTGTGAAATATCTGAGTCCGGTTGGTTTGGAAAATATTGGTGTGATTGGAACAGGCATTCAAGGTTTGTATCAGACCTTATTTGCCTGCACTGTCCGAAAATATGTTAAAAATGTATATCTTCTGAATCGCTCTGCGGAAAAACTGAAATGGTTTGAAGCGCAGTTCAGCGCACAGTTTCCCAATATTCAACTCCATATTGTGAAGGACAGCACTGAACTACTCCAACACAGTCAATTGGTGATTGCCGCGACGACTTCTTCCGTTCCGATTTTGCCGGACAAGCCGGAATTGCTGAAAGGTAAACATATTCTTGCTGTGGGGTCTTATCAACCTGATATGCGCGAGCTGCCGGATGCTATATTTTCATTGGTGGACAAGGTGTATGTAGATACTTTTCATGCACTCGAAGAGTCCGGTGATTTGGCTATTCCACTTGATAAAGGACTTATACAAAATGAACAAATCTCAACACTTGCTCACCACATTGAACACCAAGTACCGCCACCACAAGATGCACAGACCACTCTGTTCAAATCCGTTGGTTTGGCAGTATTCGACCTTTTTGCCGCAGCATTGGTGTATGAGAAAGGTTTATGATTTTTGTTTGAATTTGTCCTAAAACTTGTCAGACATTTTTAAAATGTCTGACAAGTTTTAGGACAAATTTCTAATTTTAAGAATGAATATATTTTTATTTTAAAATGAAAATTGAAATCAACAAGGCGACAAATTACAAATGTACATACAAGGTAACAAGAGCCGATAAGTCTATTGAACTTATCACACTTGAAACCAAGGTTTTTCTTGTTCACGATATATGTCATTATGTGGTGGAAAAGAATTTGGAATATGAAAAGGGCTTTTGGGGTATGCTGTCGGAAGGATATGCTTTTAAGGAGCTTTTTGGTAAGGATAATTTGCTGACCACAGAATTGAGATTCATTGAAAAAATTGTCGGACCGGTGCAGTCTGTATTTTTGGGATATTTTCCGAAAGAGGACTTCAATATGTTTGTACAATATCTTGATTTCACGATGACGAAAAGTGTGTTGGATACTTGCCTGACTGAAATAGAAAGTATCTTGAAAAATTGGGAGAAATTACCCATTGGAGAACAATTGATACTTGAATGGAAAGTGTGAATATTGTCATTTATATCTTGACAATGTTATATTCGATTTTTATTTAATATATTTGGCATTTTGCTCTTGAATTTGGGCTAAAACTCGTCTGACATTTTCAAAATTCACGGATGATGTTATATTTTTCCTGCAAAGTTTAAATGTCTGACGAGTTTTAGCCCAAATTCGGAAAAAATATCCCATGTTAAATACAAACATATTTTCATTTTTAAAACATGACATTGTCAAGATATTTATAATATGTTTAAAAAATATAATTTATTATTTTAATTGGCAGGCATTTTCAAAATGCCTGCCAACTAAAATCAATAAGGAAAAACCTTTATTAAAAATGAAATTATAATTTGATAATTCGCCTTGTAATGATGTCATTTTCTGTATGAATAGAAATTAAATACACCCCTTTCGCTTCCTGTGAAATGTCAATGGAAAGGTCGTTTTCTATATCACCACTTTGAATGATGCGCCCTTTTGTGTCTTGAATTTGGTAAGTACCTTGCGGAATGCCTTTGACTTGAAAAATGTCCTTAACCGGATTAGGCGAAATCTCCACAACTGCGGGAATATATCGTAAGCTGACTGCATTGGAATATTCAAAATTTCCATCAAAATCCACTTGTTTGAGCCGATAATAGGAAGTACCGAAAAGTGGTTTAGGGTCTCTATATGTATAGGTGTGCGGAGTCGTGCTTGTACCTTGTCCGGCTTGCCAGCCGATTCTTTGCCAATTAGTGCCGTCTTTGCTGCGTTGTATCTCGAAACCTGAATTGTTGGTTTCGGTGGCGGTACGCCATTTTAAGATGGCATTTTGGTTATTAAGATAAACTTGAAGCGGAACTGCAATTTCTATGGGTAATGCACAGGCTTCTTCTACTTCTGGTTGGGTATTGCAGCCTAAAGCATTGTACTCAATAGTTGCTGTACCACCGTCTTCAAGGTAATTACAGATACTTGATATACTACATGCGGCAAGATTTGGATTTCGTTCTATTTTAAGAGAAGTTAGATTTTGATAATTGATATTTTCTAAAGTTTTGAGATCATTTAGAGAATTATTAAATGCGATTACCAGACTTCCGGCTATGGAAGTCAAATTTTCCAGTCCTGTAAAGTCGGTCAACACATGAGTTGCGACAACTCGCAGACGACCAATAGAGGTAAGATTATCTAATCCGTCAAAACTGAGCAAAGCGGTATTGGGGGTAAAAATATATCCATCATCGTAAATGTCATAATTATAGTCCCCTATATACAGTGTACCTCCAATAGAAGTCAGATTTTCCAAACCTGCAAAATTAATAAAAGAGGTTTCGTATAAAACGAGATCGCCTTCCATTGAGGTCAGATTCTCTAACCCTGTAAAATCCTTAAAATCAGTACCGGTGAACTGCATTTGATCAATAGAAGTAATGTTTTGCATGAATGATAAATCGGTTAAAGGGGTGTACCTTATACTGAGCCAGCCGAGAGAACTCAGATTGTCCATTCCAGTCGGATTTATCATGGAATTATTATGCGACATGGAAAGTGTTTCAATTGTGGTAAGGCTATTTAGTCCATTGAAACCTGTAATATTGTCATTGAATCCAATAGATAAAATCTCTCCTATGTAAGATAAATTGTTCAATCCATCAAAGCTTATCAGCATGTCATTATTATTGATAGTCATATCACCACCTACAGAAACAAGATTGTCTAAGCCCTCAAGGCTGGTTAGCATACTACAACGTTTGATAGTCAAATTACCACTTACAGAGATTAGCCCACTCAAATTTTGTAGATTATTAATATTTGTCTCATCCCAAGGATTAGGCGCACCTATAAATAAATGACCTTGTATATTACCAGATAAAGTAAAATTATCGACCTCTGCCTGAGTTGAAAGTGTATATGATTGCGAAAAAAGAGATACGCTAAAAAGCATCCCAAATAAGAGATACAGATTTTTCATAGTATTTAGATTAAATGATTAAAAAGGTGTATGGTTGTAGTATATCTCAAAGATGCGACTATTCAATGGCTAAAAATAGTAACAGTTTGCCCTATTTTTACAAATCAAACATTTTTTAACATAAAAAACCCTTTGAGACAGTGTTTTATGCTGCTCAAAGGGCTTATATTTTTATTAAAAATGAAATTATAATTTGATAATTCGCCTTGTAATGATGTCATTTTCTGTATGAATAGAAATTAAATACACCCCTTTTGCTTCCTGTGAAATGTCAATGGAAAGGTCGTTTTCTATATCACCACTTTGAATGATGCGTCCTTTGGTATCTTGAATTTGGTAAGTACCTTGCGGAATGCCTTTGACTTGAAAAATGTCCTTAACCGGATTAGGCGAAATCTCTACAACTGCGGGAATATATCGTAAGCTGACTGCGTTGGAATATTCAAAATTTCCGTCAAAATCCACTTGTTTGAGTCGATAGTAGGAAGTACCGAAAAGTGGCTTATGGTCTCTATATGTGTAGGTGTGCAGAGTCGTGATTGTGCCTTGTCCGGCTTGCCAACCGATTCTTTGCCAATTGATGCCGTCTTTGCTGCGTTGGACTTCAAAACCTGAATTGTTGGTTTCGGTGGCGGTACGCCAACTTAGGACAGATGTCTTTCCATCAAGATAGGCACGGAGTGAAGTGGTCATTTCTATGGGTAGCGGGTCAGTGACGGCAAATCTTGCTACAAAACTTTTCTGTTGTTCACCCGGATTTTCCGTAACCCAGCCTGCGATTAATATTTTACCATCATCCGAAAAATCGGGGATGATACGCCACCCCAGTTTTTTAGAAGCATCCAGTATATATCCTTCAAACTCGTTAGAAATTTGGTTGCCTTCACCATCAAAGAGTTTGAGAATCGTTGCACCCAACGAATCTTGTTTTATAGAAAGAATCTCCTCATTGGGTGTGAGTATTATCCGTCCACCGTCATAATCCGATGAATTGAATGTTAGATCGGGAGTGCCGTCTGCATTTAGTCTTTTGATAAAGGGTTCGTCCAGATGTTGGTAGGCATACACCAATTTACCATTAGCATAGAGATGTGTTCCTGTAAAATAGAGTTCACCTCCGACATCAAGGTTAGTCAAATCAGGTATAGTATCACTACGATAAACTCCATTATCCGCAAAATTATTATCTCCACGTTTAGTGATTTGTAGATAATCATAATCAGTATTACCCCATACCATAGAGGTAATCATATAGCCATGTTGATAAATAATACGCGGACATGTTGATATACTCTGTATGCCATCGCTGAATGAGCCTGAAATATTATCATCAAACAGGTCGTAGTAAAATATATCATTAACAGGAAGAGGTGAGTTCCACGTGTCGCAGTATGGCAACCATATTCGGGAAGGAGAAACAGCAATGATGTCGTAAAAAAGTAGTAATTCCTGTGGGTCTGGAATTGATATTAATTTTACAAAATTACCATTGGGGTCGTAAACAATAATTTCAGCCGGAGGAGTAAGCACCCGAAAAGCATTATACTGAAAAGTAAGCACAGCGATATAATCATTTTCAGGCATTACTACAAAAGCAATTGCACCAAGACCGCCGAGATTATTAGCTACATCGGAGAAAGCTATAACACCACTGTTGCCAAAAGTAGTATCACGAGAGCCATCAAGGTTCAGTCGGTAGAGCGTGTCTTGAGTCATGACGATTATTTTGCCGTTGGATTGTAATTGCACCCTTGCTCCTTGAAATGAATCGAAATATACCACACCATCTTCACTAAACTCAGTATCCAAACTGAATGACTGTTGCGCTGATACATCCGCTATCAACAGATAAAAGATAGTCATTAAAAATAGTAAATAAATATTTTTCATAATACTTAAATTAAATGATTAAAAAGGTGTATGGTTGTAGTATATCAAAGATGCAGCTATTTGACGGCTAAAAAAAGTAACAGTTTACCCTGTTTTTACAAATCAAACATTTTTTAACATAAAAAACCCTTTGAGACAGTGTTTTATGCTGCTCAAAGGGCTTGTATTTTTATTAAAAATAGACTTATAATTTTATAATTTGTATTATTTGGTAGTTGATTATTTCAATATTTTCCTTACTGCAATACCATTTTCGGAGATTAAAGTCAGCAAATAAATCCCGCCGGGCAGTCGGCTAATGTCGAGACTGTTTTTCCAATCTCCGTTTACGGTGGTTTGTTGTTGTAGTAAAATTTGTCCTTGTGTATTTTGGATATGAAGTGTTAAGTTCAGTTGTTTGTTGGTCGTCAAGTGTATATTTAAAATGTCTTTGGCAGGAACGGGCGATACATTAAAGGCATTTAAACCCGTAATATGTGCTGTACCGACTATCATATAATCAAATTCGGGAGAGATTTCAGAACATCCGTAAAAATCAAGTGTCACCTCAACGGTATAAATACCTGATTCGGTCACTTGGTAGGTATCTGAATTGGTATCTTGAATCAGACCGCCGTTCAAATACCATTGATAGGTATAATCATAGTTGGTATTTGAGACTGTCACCATAAGTGTATTGTCTGAAATTTCTGAAATGACGGGTAGAATAGGAGTGGTCATAGACGCAATATCCAAAAAAGGAGAACTTTGGGTACACACCGAACCGTCACCAACATACTCCACAGTATAAGTGCCTTCTTCTGTAATCTTCAAAGTCATTTCGGTTGCTCCTGTCATTGGCGTATCGTTCAGATACCATTGATAGGTATAGCTTGTAGGTGCTTCGGATGCTGTGAGGACGGCAGATTCGAGCGGACAAAATAGATCAATAGAACTATCTCCACTCACGCCGTTTATCAAAGGCATGATAAAATCCTCAACAGAGACCATAACGGGATTTGACTTCTCCGACGGACATTCACCAACAGCAAAAACACTGTAAAGACCATCGCCTTCTGTGTGCAAAAATATGCTATCCGTAGCTCCTGATATGTTTGTTCCCGCAATGGCATCATACCATTGATAGGTATAGCCCTCGGAAGCACCCGAAGCCGTCAATACAATGGTATCTCCTTCACAAACAGTTGAATGTGAAGCCGTTGCGATAGGTGTGTTGCTGGTGGTGTCGGTAAGCACTTCGACATTAAGAACTGTTATGCAATTTAAGGCATCCGTCACTACCACATCGTATATGCCACCTGTAAGTCCGCTTAGGTCTTCTGTTGTTGCACCTGTTGACCATTCGTAGGTCAGGGGCGGTGTGCCACCGGTTACGGTGAGGTCAATGGCACCGTCTGCATTATCGGGGCAAGATTCGTTTGTAATCGCAGGTTCTATGACAGTTGCCGAGCAGGTCTCCTCTATGCGATAAATTTCTCCTGCGGCGTAGGCTGCCACGTAGAGTTCGCCGTCCATATTTTCACCAAAACTACTAAATTCTTCATCGGCAAAATCGCCCACATTGGCATCTATCCAGCCACCTACACCATCCGGTTTGATGGTCCAGAAACGTCCGCTGCAATAATCGGCATAGAGGTATTGCCCGACCAAATTAGGCACTGCTTCACCCCGATACACAAAGCCGCCTGTCACCGAACAGCCTGTCGAAAAACCGTTTTGATAAGTATGAATGGGTAGTGTAAATGTACTGTCGGCGGGGCAGCCGTCTGGGTCGAAGGGCGCAGTGCCTTCGTAGCATCGCCAGCCGTAGTTCTCTCCGCCGGTACTTGTAGCGGGTTGAAAATCAATTTCTTCCAATTCATCCTGCCCTACGTCACCTATCCACATATCTCCGGTTTGACGGTCAAAACTAAATCGCCAGGGATTGCGTAAACCCAATGCCCATATTTCATCCAATGTAGTGTTGTCACCGACAAAGGGATTGTCGGACGGAATACCATAATTCATACCCGTAGCAGGATTATCCACATCAATACGCAACATTTTTCCCAATAAACTCTGTCGGTTTTGCGCCTGATTTTCGGGGTCGCCGCTAAAGCCACCATCGCCCATGCCGATATACAAATAGCCATCGGGTCCGAAATTGAGGTCACCGCCATTATGATTGTGGTGAAGTTGAGGTATGGCAAGTATAATGAGTTCGGAATCGACATCAGCTACGTCAGGATTTGAACTAACACTAAAACGAGAAATGCGCGTTGTGCCATCCAAAGTTGTATAATTGACGTAGAAATAACCGTTATTTTCATAATCAGGATGAAAAACCAAACCTAGTAAGCCTCTTTCATTTGCCCCTGAATTGACCCGACTATCAATATCTATAAATGGTGTATCCAATACTAAGCCGTCTGCATCAATGATTTTGATAAGACCGTCTTTTTCAACAATAAAAAGTCGCCTGTCACCCGCATTCGCAATATCAACAGGTTCTTCAAAACCGGAAGCGTATAATTCCAACTCCAACTGAGCTTGATATTGGGCATTGGAAAACAGATAGGCAAGCATTAAGATGGCGAGGACAGGGTACTTCATGGCTTGTAGTGTTGGAGTGTTGTAGTATTGTGGTGTGGTAGTTTCGTATTATTTACTACAATACTACCGCACCACAACACCACAACACTATTCTAATGTACAATAAGTTTTTTATAAAAATAATATTCGTCAAAACGACCTGTGATGATGTATATACCGGATGCAAATCCGCTTAACGGAACATTGAATACATTTTGTCCGGCTCCAAATTGGCTACTATATACTTGCTTACCACTCATGTCAGAAATTTGAATATCAATGGCAGTATTTGGAATATTACCAAAATCAACGGTCAGGCTTTGCTCACTTTGTATCGGATTTGGATAGATATTAGGCGTGATATATCCGCGTTCTGTTTTGACCTGTACAATATCGGAGTAGGTCACTGTACCGTCTATATCTGCTTGTCGAAGGCGATAATAAGATGTGCCGTAAATAGGTTGCTCGTCAAGGAAATCGTAGGTGAGTTCTTTGCTGCTCGTTCCTGCGGCAGCTACTTTTCCAATGTTGACAAAAGCACTGCCATCCAAGCTGCGTTGTATGTCGAAGTAATCGCTATTGGTTTCGGATGCAGTCATCCATTTGACCATAACTTCATTATTATCAACGACATTCGCAGTAAAAGAAAGTAAATCTATGGGTAAAGCAATAGGGTCAACGATAGTATAAATCACGCCATCGGACAAGCCAGCTACATATAATTCACCTTTATTATCTTCTCCAAAAGAACTGTAATTATAGGAGTAAAATTGTCCTAAAGATTTATTTGTCCATTGTCCTTCATCGGCACGTTGTAAGTACCAAAAATTACCTGTACAATAATCTGCATATATATATAAACCTGTAAAGCGTAAGAAATCATTACCTCTATATACGTATCCGCCCGTTACGGAGCAGCCGGATGATGTAGAGTTATTGATATAAGTATGTACAGGCTCTATATATTCATCGCGGTCTCCACAGCTAAAATCATTAAACACCTGACTGCCTTCGAAGCATCGCCAACCATAATTTTCCCCTCCGGCACTTGCAGCAGGCTGGAAGTTAATTTCTTCTTCGGTATCTTGCCCTACATCGGCAATCCACATATCACCTGTTTGACTATCAAAACTAAATCGCCAGGGATTGCGTAAACCCGAAGCCCATATTTCACCCATGCCGGTTGCGTCCGGACCCGCAAAAGGATTGTCTTCAGGAATATCATAAGTCGTTCCGTTATCTACATCAATACGTAGTATTTTACCATGTGGCAGGTTCATATTTTGTGCGCGATTGCCCGGGTCGCCACCACTACCGCCATCTCCGAAGGCAATGTATAAATACCCGTCAGGACCGAAATTGAGGTCGCCGCCATTATGGTTGTTATAAGGTTGGTATGCCGTAAAAAGGATAAACCGCGAATTAGGATTGGCAACATTCGGATTGCTCTGACTCACTGTATAACGAGCTATGAATGTGTTACCTGAATTCTGCTCGGTATAATTGACATAAAAATAGCCATTATTGGCATAATCAGGATGAAAGACCATACTCAATAAACCTTGTTCCTCTGCACTGGATCTTACATCATCATCAATATCTAAAAACGGTTCATCAAGCACTACGCCATTTTCAATAACGCGAATATATCCGTCTTTTTCCACTACAAAAAGACGGTCATCTCCTGCATGGGCAATATCAACAGGTTGATTAAAACCCGAAATGATAGGTACTAAATCAATTCTTATTTGCGTGTATGAGGTGTTTTGTAATAAAAAAAATGATAAAACAGCAAGTAAAAAATGCTTCATAATGTGATAGTTTGGTTTGTAAATTTTTTTTTTTTAATAGACTTGTATGGATTTGATAATCAATTATTTAGAGTGAATTTAATTTTATTAAAATATTTATTATAAATTAAAATTATTTATTTAAATTGTATTTAAAAACAATTATTATGAATATTTAAAATAAATAATTTAAAACATTTTTAATTTCAATTAAACTAATTAATTATTTTTATAATAAATAAGATTTTGATAATCAAGTTTTTTAAAGCCGTACAAGTCTAATATTGAATATCGAACAAGGAATGTTGAATATTGAAGTGTTAATAATGTATTTACATATAATAAAAATTAATTATTTTTTTTTAATAGTAGGGGCATACTCCATCATTCGATATTCCCCTGTTCGATATTCGAGATTCAAAAAATATGCAAAGATATATGGGTAAAAATAGCTAATTCTATTGAAAGTATGTCTATAATTAGGTGTTAAAATTCGAGATTCCTTCGGAATGACAGAAAAAGATTCGTCTGACGACTATCGCCTTGGCAGTTACAATTTCTCAAAAATTCCAAATAGCTCATTTCCGGCACGTGGTGCTATAGAATTATCGCAGCGTTCAAAGGTTTTTATATTAAAAAGAGGGGAGAAGTAAGTTAAATATTCTTCCTTCGAGCCACCAAAAGGACGTTTTTCCATATCACCTGTCAATGGTATATCGAACCATAGACCGATGAGTTTGCCATTGGGTTTGAGTAGCTCGTGCATCTTTTTCGCGTAAGCGGTACGAAGTTGTAGGGTAGGAGGGAAGGAGCAAAAAAAGGTCTGTTCGACGATAATATCGTACTGTCCTTGATGCTCAAAAAAATCGCCTTGTATCAGTTGGTCTTTCGGAAAATCGGGTACGCGCTCACTCAATGCCAATAAAGGCAAATCCGAAATATCCAACACATCAACATACTGAAAACCTATCTGATACAAATATTCTGCCTCGTAGCCACGCCCTGCACCCGGAATCAAGATACGCAAATTTTTATCCTTCACTTGGTCGAAGTATGCCTTAATCGGTGTAGAGACATAGCCAATGTCCCAGCCTGTTTGTTGGGTTTCGTAGCGATTGGTCCAGAATTGCTCCATAAATTATTTTTATTTGGACTTTGGACAAAATGGGAATTAGGGAACTGGGAAACTCGGTTTAAAAATTTAACTCATTGATAATCAATTGAATGAATTTTATTATTAAAATAAAACATATCATTAATTATTTTTTGTAAAATCTAAAAAAGTCTCGATAGTTATCGGGATTACCTAATTTCCAAATTCCCCAATTTCCTTTGTCCAAAGTCTAAATTTTTATAAAGCGTAAAAATAGGCTTTTATTTCAGAATCCCCAAATGCAAAATTCTCGCCCCCGTCTGATTAATCGGACTCACACTTTTTCCAATGACAACACCATCTTCCGGCGCGAAATATTCCTTGACCACATCGCCAAAAATATTGCGTACCGTAGCTATCAAATCTCCTTTTCTGACAAGGTTCGTAACCTTCGGATGTACCGCCAACAAACCACCCACATCGGTATAAATCCAATAAGATTTTTTGCATAAAACCGTATCGTCACTCTCCTCTTCGACTTCACAGTCGGTAAATTCAAAATGTCCTAAAAAATTGTGAATCCCCGTCAAGCCTTCCCGAATCATGCCTTTTTGAAACAGATTAGGATTGCCGACTTCAAGCGTAATCGCGGGAATGCCCATCTCGTCTGCCGTACCGCGTAGTGTACCGTCACTCGGCGGGTTGTGGACAATGATTTGTGCGTTTTGCAGCAATGCCATTTTTTTGACGGTTTCGTCCTCCATATCAGCTCGAATATAGTAAGAATTTACGCGCCCATTACTCGCTGTATGCAGGTCAATCAGGAAATCAAATTGCTTGACGATGCGCTCCACAATCCGCCAGGCATAGACCTGACTCACCGTACCATCGGCACGTCCGGGCATGATGTGATTGAGGTCAACACCATCCAAAAAACGCCGCTTTTTACGCAGCAAAGAAGGCACATTAATCACAGGCACACCAACTATCGTACCTTTCAATTTTGTGACATCAATTTCGCGAAAAATTCGTTGGATGACAGGGATGCCATTGAGTTCATTGCCATGTACTGCCGCAGTCAGTCCCACCGTTTTACCTTCTTCCGTACCTCTTGCTACGATAATCGGAACGTGTGTCGGCACGCCCATACCATCATTGACCAAATGCAACCAATAACGGCTAATTTTACCTTTGGGAGCTTGCGCTACATTGAGTTGGTCAATGACTTTTATATTTTCTTTTGTGCTGGTAATCAATTATTTAAATTTAAAAATTAGAATGAAAGGGCGCAGTTCTAAACTGTCTTGATTCATTTTCTTTTAAATATTTGATTATCAGATTTTTATGCCTATTTTAAAAAAAATAGAATTACACTTTTGATATAAAAGGTGCAGTAGCACCGGCTCTATTTGTAACCGACGACTAAGCCTCCACTTCCTTAGCCGCATAGCGGCGGCACTATTAAAATCGACGTATTAAGGGTGACGACGCTACGCGCCTTTTTCGGTTTGGGAAAAGGTTTGTTGTTACAAATAGTGCCGTCGCTATGCGACTATAAACAACTGATAATCAAATTTTTATAATTTTATTCTGAACGAACAATTTAGAACTGCGCCCGAATGAAAAAAATGCGCTTTACAGTGTATTTTTTTTAATATTAAATAAGAATATGATGAAAAAAATGTACTTTTACAATGAGAAGTAAATACAAAAAAACACATTTATAAATGCGAGCATATTTATCATATTCAATATCAAATAACGAGCATTATTTAGCTTCTATACTTTCAAGTTCACTTTGGAATAATGGCTTCTCTGTGGATTCTACTCACGGCAAATCCGAAGAGTATTTAGCCTATCTTAAAATCTTAAATTCCAATCTTTTTATCGGCTTTTTGTCTGCAAACGGCGACAATCTTGATAAGGTCGTCTATGAACATAGTGTCGCTGTTGAAAAAAATATCCCTTCAATACTATTAATTGAGGATGAAATTCATCAACTGCCAACCGGATTTGTCAATCATAATATTATTTATTTTAATCGGCACAATCCACAACCTGCGATTGATTTAATTACAAAAAATACAAAGAAAAAGGAAAATAAACCCAATAATGCCTTCGCATGGTTATTTGGCGGGGCAATTGCTACGGGCTTACTTTCAAGTATGAATAAATCTAAAGCATCGTAAAATACCTCACGCTCGGAGTGTATTCAAATTTTATTTAAATTTATATTGTAAAAAATAATCCCAAATCAAATCCGCCGCTTTTTCGACCACAGGCTTTCCGGTCATCGCTTCGATTTGAGGCAAACCGCCTATGCTTGTCGTGTTAATTTCGGATAAAATACGTTTGCCCTCATCATCCACAAGGGTATCAACACCGTACATCGCTACACCCATTTTAGATAAGGTTTTATCAATGGCTTGTACGATATTAATTTCGTCATAATTTACATTTGTGACATTAGAACTGCCTCCCATTGCAGCATTACAAAGCCAAGAACCTTGCGGTGGCAATCGCAAAGATGCACCCAAAATCTGTCCATTAACCACTACAATACGCTTATCGCCCTTCGATACATTTTTAAGAAATTTCACTCCAAGATATTCAATTTTTTCTGATTGAATTTGCTGTATAAATGTATCGAAATCCATCTCTGTTTTGCCTTGCCACACTTTTTCACCGTCAATTCGGACGATGCCCTTGCCGCCGTATTCGCGCAAAGGTTTGAGCACAATCGGAAATTGACCTTTGAACTGAATAATATCCTCCACACTTCGACACATTTTCATAGGCGGACAAAGTTCCTTGAAATTCAATAGAAATTCCTTGCTCCCCGCTTCCAAAATCCCTTTGGGCGAATTGATAATGAGTGGTTTAGGTAATTTTTTTTCTAAAAAATATAAAAATGATTCGGATAGCGGCGGCGGCATTCTCAACCAAATTAAATCATAATCATCGGCAGATACGCTTTTTTGATTGGTGAGAAATGCGCTGCCTTTCTCATTAAATTGGAAATTTTCATCCACCGTAGTTGCCGTAATTTGCTTAGTTTTTCCCGAAAAAAAATCCGCATTTTCAGACAGATTTCGCGTAGCCACATCCACATAGGTACTACGGGGGTGTGCGTGCATGGCGCGTGCAAGTGCGTACAGGGAATTTTCGGAACTGTGGTTTTTATGGTCAGTGAGAATGTGTAATTTATATGTTTCCATGATAAAGATTGTACAGGCGATTTCAATCGCCATGTGTGGTAAAATTATTATTTGTAATTCATTTTAAATAAAAACTTTACAAGCTGAATTGACATGGCGATTGAAATCGCCTGTACAGTATTTTCGCGCAGGCTGGAAGCCTGTGTTACTTCAAAATTTCGTCCAATAAACCCGGATCATCATTGAGACTTTTAAATAATCTCATTCTGAATTTTCCTTGTTTGTTGACGAGTGTTTGCGCCATTTTGTCAATGGCGACCATAGAAAGTACGGTCTGAATATAGGCTTCGATAAGGTCGTCGAGTCCTACGCCGAGCTTGTTAAAATCGCGCCTGTCCATCAGTACGAGGCGGTTGGTATCGCTGCCCCAAGTGCCGTCTTCTTGCTTGAAGGAGAGGTTGGTTCCGAGCATTGCCCAACTGTCTGCGCCTTCCTGAATGTGGTCGATAAGGGGCTTGGCGGCACGTCGCGCATAAGTACATAAAGGCTTGATTCCCTGCGGAGTAGAGCTGACCATCATGCGAATATCGGCGACAAAAGTTTGATTTTTGGCATTGGGAATCGTGCCGACATGGTAGAGTTTTCCGGCGGCGGTGGTGCTACTCCAGTTGGAATTTCCGATGAGACTTTGGACGATAAAGAGGTCGTAATCAAAGTCCAATTCCATAAACTTGTCCAACTCATTTTCGGTGACAATCGTGTAAACGCCCTGCCCTGCATTGGAGTACGGCACTTTGATGACGGCATGACCGCCCATCTTCCGCACCCATAGTGGTATTTCGTTTTTGCGAACATCCCAAATCGTTTCGGGGGTGTTGATTTTTAGTCCGTGTTCTTGCAATTCGGCATTGAAAATATCGTAGGCTTTGGCAGCGACCACCTTGTTGCGACCACCTGCAAGACAGGCAATTATAGGATTCAAAATACGTGTTTTGGTATGGAGTGGCAGGCGATTCCAAGGCTTTTGCGTGACGTAACGAAAGGCTGCGCGAATGGGCAACCACTCACCCGCTTCGGTGCGAATGTGCATGATGCCTTCCACGAATTTGACGGAGGGGTCGGGGTCGTCTTTGTAAAACGAGACGTAATGTACTGACTCCTGCATCACATCCGCAATGACTTCGGCGTAGCCGGATGCCTCCATTGGATTTTTGTCATAAATGACTGCCAATCCGCCTTTTAGCTTCATTCGCAGGTTTTTGAGATAGGGCTTAAAGGTGCGCTCAACGAGTAAACGGTAACTGCCTTGCTCTTGGTTATCATCGACCAAAGGCATGGATTTTTGCCCCGACGGGCAGGAGTTATTTTCGATGACGACCATTTGCCGCTTGCCGCCTG
This sequence comes from uncultured Saprospiraceae bacterium, assembly GCA_938028705.1. Taxonomy (GTDB): domain Bacteria; phylum Bacteroidota; class Bacteroidia; order Chitinophagales; family Saprospiraceae; genus JAHDEO01. The sequence continues at coordinate 17,230 of CALIZI010000483.1, forward strand.
CGGAGGTGACATTGAGCAAATCCGCCCCCGCCCAAAGGAAATATTTGGCGCGGTGGTTGAGCATTTCGCGGAGTTTGTTGCCATCCACTTTGGGGTGCATGTGGCAGTAGCGGGTAATGATGCGTTCTTGTCCCAAGTTGAGAAAGAAGCTAATCATCGGGTGAATCGTAGCATTGAATGCTTTGGGATACCAATGCGTATGTGCTTCAAATTCACCGGGTTGGATGGTTTTTATTGTATTTGATGTAATCATTTGGCTTTATGTGTTTGTTTTTTCATCAAGTGCATCGTCAATGTCAACTTCGTCATTATCAATGTATTTTTCCACGTATTCAGCCCTTACATCAACTTTCAAAATACCATCTTGATTGTAGTCGGTATCGTCTTCGATGATTTCGGTGGCTTCCGTTTGTGTCATGCGAACCAAGTAGTAACGGTCCTCCGTCTCGAAGGGCAAAGCACTGACGAATTTGCCTTGAGCATTTTTGAAGGTGATTAAATGTTGCCGAAAACCATGCGGGTAGTGCAACTTGATTTGTTCCTTGACCACTTCGGTCAGCTTGTCGTAATCTTTGACGACTTTTGGTTTAGTATTCGGTGTCATTGTCTTCATTTTTTAATCTGTAAGTAGTCGGACAAAAATATTGAACCACTAAGTTCACTAAAAACACGAAGGTCGAATTAACGCAAAGGTCACTAATTAATTTTATAACATATTGATTATGATATTTTTGTGTTCTTTTGCGTTAGTTCGATTTAGTGTTCTTTGTGCGCTTTGTGGTTCAAAAAAATGTTAGTTTATTTTTGTCTCATTACTTACTGACGACTTTACAGATAGACTTGCATAATACAAAAATAGGTTCTCCAAACATCTCAGCGAGATGCTCGAAGAACCATTTATTTTTTATTTATATTTTCACATTTTCAGTCTCCACAAATCAGGACTTATTCGGTTGATTTGCCTTCACTTTGTGCTTTATTATTTGCAGCACAAAAGGTGAAAACAGGCAATCGCATAACTCCTCATTCGGGCGATATTGAAAATGTTTAAAAAACATTATTTTCAGTGCAAGATTTAATAATAATTTGAAAGATGCAAGTGTTGATGAAAATATTTTTTATAAAAAAAATATTTTGTATCGCGTACTGTATTAAGTAAGTAGGCAAACGCAATTAATCGCTACTCAAATTTCCTTTAAACAACTGATTATCAATTGTTTGTTTTTAATTTAAATGTCGCCCCGTTTTGTGCATCTACTTAGCAACGAGTATTCGCTTTAGGCAAACTTGGATGGGTAACTTCCAAACAGGTTTTTAGATTTTCGCCTACTTTATTAATGCCTTTCACATTTTCATTATTCTTTTTGTGAGATTAATCCAAAAGGGGCTAATCAACAGGGTAAGTGAGATGGTGATGACGGTGAGTTGGTATTCAAAATCAGAAATAATGGAGGCGTAGAAAGCAACGGAGGCGAGGATAAAACTCAGTTCGCCGATTTGTGCCAATAGTGCGCCACCGTAGATGCTTCTTTTCCAATTTCTGCCAAAGTAATGTAGGACTACCGAGTTGACAAAGTGATTGCCGATATATACGACTAGGAGCAGGGAGAGGACAATCTGCCAGTTGGTTATCAGGAATCCGACATCTATCAACATGCCGATTGAAATAAAGAACAAGGCAACGAAGACGACCCGAAAGGAGTGTAGGCTATCGTGAAACCATGCTGAAGAGTTGGCTGCATTGACGAATATACCACCGACGAAAGCCCCAAGTGCGGCTGACAAGCCGAAGAATGCAGTAAGTAATGCAAAGCCAAAGCAAAAAATAAAAGCTACGAGTACTTGGAGTTCGTGGTCGTCTTTGAGGTTTTCGATGAAGGGTATGGTAAATTTTTCTTTTTTGATGAGCCATATTATCAGCCCGACGATGAATACGCCACCTATGATTTGGAGAAGTACCTCATTGGTGCCGGGTACGCTACCTCCGAGGTGGTTGGTGATGATGAGCATAGGGACTATGAGGATGTCTTGCATGAGTAGAATGCTGATGACATTTTGCCCGATTTCGGTGTTAAATTCGTTGTTGTCTTGCAAGAGTTTGAAGACTACGGCAGAGCTGCTTAGGCTAGTGATAAATCCCAAAACGATTATCTGGTTGGTATTCCAATCGTAGAGCCAACCCAAGATTGCTACCAAAATTATACTACCCAGAATTTGTGATACAGTGCCAAATGTGGGTACTTTCCAGTTTTTGACGAGATTGGGGAGGCTGATTTCCATACCAATAAAAAAAAGTAGGAGTATCAGTCCGAATTCGCCCATATTGTGAATGGCTTTTTCGTCTGTGATGAGTCTCATGCCATGCTCGCCCATCATGACTCCTGCCAGTATGTAGGCGATGATGTAGGGTTGGCGGAAGTAGCGTAATATCACTCCTATTACTATTACGGTAATACCGAGTAATACGAAGTTGATTAAATCGGGGTTGCTTGCGGCAAGTAGTATCATAAGTTGGATTGCTTGGTGTGTTTAACAGTCATGGAGTTTGTTTTGTTTGACCAAGTCTCTCAATATATTTTTTGGATACATTAAGCGCACGCAATTCGTTTTTCTTTTTGAATGAATGTCCTTCCATGAATTGTAATATGTCTTACAACTCTTTTTCTATTTCTTGTGTATTCATTATGGTTTAATTTCTGCATCTATATATTTATCGGACATTGGATAGGGCTTAATATCAAAATGACTTCGAGGGATTATATTTTCTTAATAGCCATTTCTCGTCTGACTGCTTCACTTCTTGAGTTGTAAACTTCTTGATAAGCTAAGATCCAAGGTGTGCCCGTTTTTGTAAATTTACTATATCCATTGTTATGGTATTGGAGTCGTTCACTCAAATTTCCTGTAGAACCAGTGTAATATTTGTTGAGTGTTTGACTGTATAATATGTACACGTAGAAAGGCATTAATTCATTTTCAAGAAATAAAAAAGGCTATACAAAATTGTATAGCCTTTTGAAATGTGGGCGATGAGAGATTCGAACTCCCGACCCCCTCGGTGTAAACGAGGTGCTCTGAACCAGCTGAGCTAATCGCCCTTTATGTAAGCTGTATCGCTAACGGGGTGCAAATATAAGCCGTCTTTTGTAAACTCCCAATATTTTTATTGAAAAATGTAAAAAAAGACAAAAAAGTTCCATGAACTCCAAAATTAATCAATATCCCCCAACATATCCGCCAACATATCGCGGAAAGATAACTTGGAAGCCACCACTTCTTTGGTCACTACATCGAACTCTGCCAAACCATGCAAGGCAAATTCCATGTACAAATAACGGTCTTCTTTCGGCACTTTCACGCTGTCCACTAATCTGCCAAGACCTGCTACCTCATCCAATTGTTTTTTGTAAGCTGCATCGCCGCTATCATTAGTTAAGTTGACAACATTACCATCCGAAAACCACATACGAATGGGGGAATACAGGTCGCGTCCGCCACTGTTTCCGGCTTGGTCGGGGTGTGGAAAAACAGTCAAAAACTGCTTCTTCAATGCCTCGCCCAACAGGTGCAAAGCAATGCTGTATGGACCTTCTTGCTCGCCTTCATATACAAGTTCTACCTTACCTGTAATGGCAGGAATCACGCCCCAAAAATCGGTCACGCGAGCTGCTGTTTTACTTTCTCCATTGAGCAACATTCTGCGCTCCGATGTGCTAAGTAAATTTTCGTAACCCGATATTGCCAAACGCGCCGATACCCCGCTTTTTTCATCAATAAATTCGCTGCTACGCGCCTCAAAAGAAATCTGCTCCAAGAGGTCTTTTAATATATCGGGAACATGAATATTTTTTTGTTGACTTTCAGTCAATCTCGCCTCTTGTTGGGTGATGCTTCGGGCGAGTTCTATGGAGCGCGGATAGTGAGTCAAAATCTGACTTTCTACGCGGTCTTTCAGTGGTGTAATGATGCTTCCACGATTGGTATAATCCTCCGGGTTGGCAGTGAAAAGGAACTGAATATCAAGCGGTAAGCGAAGTTTGAAGCCTCGAATCTGGATGTCGCCTTCCTGCAAAATATTGAACAGCGACACTTGAATACGTGCCTGCAAATCCGGCAATTCATTAATCACAAAAATACAACGGTGAGCGCGTGGAATCAAGCCGAAATGTATCACCCGCTCGTCGGAATACGGTAGTTTCAAAGTAGCTGCTTTTATCGGATCCACATCGCCTATCAAGTCGGCTACACTCACGTCGGGCGTTGCCAGTTTTTCGACATAACGCTCCGAGCGGTGCATCCATATTATAGGTGTTTTATCACCTTTTTCGGCTATCACATCGCGAGCAAAACGCGAGAGCGGTTGGAGCGGATCGTCATTGAGTTCAGAGCCTTCCACCACAGGAATATACTCGTCCAACAAATGCACCAACAGGCGTGCGATGCGTGTCTTTGCTTGTCCGCGCAAACCCAGCAAAAGGACATTGTGCCGCGATAAAATAGCCCGCTCAATATCCGGTAAAACGGTATCGTCAAAACCCAAAATTCCTTCAAAAACAGTTTCTTTATTTTGAAGTTTTTTGATAAGATTTTTCCTGAGTTCTTCTTTTATAGATTGTGGTTGGTAGCCTGATTTTTTAAGTTCGCCAAGTGTTTTTATATCCTTCATCTTCATTAGATTTGTGTCATATTCTTTGGGGCAAAGGTAAGCTAAAGTATTGTAACGTTTGAGCAGAAAAATTGTTTTTATATAAAAACCGGATTAATGTGTAATTTGAGTTGATAATTCGTTATAATTTACGTACTTTGCAGCGTAAAAATACTTGCAACGAACTAATCTCCAATAAATCCACACACAATTTGCATCCTTTCGCCTACTTATTCCGACTATATACTTATATAATTGAAGTGTATATTCATCTTCATGCTGATAAGGCTATCAAAAAATCAGGAAATATCTGATTTTTTCGGAAAACTGCATATCAACTCCCCAAACATTATGAATTAAGAAAATGGTCGCACTGAAATATAGCTATTTTTTAATTAATTAAAATTATTTTATAATATTTTTTATATTAAAAATAAATAAATTATAAATATTTTTTAAAATAATAATAAAAATACGTCTATTTTAGTAGAACCAAGAAAATAGAGAAAATATTTTATTTTTTACTATTCAAAATTTCTTTTCTCTATGCTCTGTGATTAATAACGAACATGCAAGAACAATGACCATACGTATTTATTTTATTTCATTGCTGATTTTGTTGACGCATTTTGCTCATGCACAATCACCTACTATGAGACGCGGCTCTTATCTTGGCATCACAGGCGGCACAGGTGCGGCTTGGATGGCAGGTCAGCATAATTACGGCTTGGAAAATCTATCTGGTACAACCGAAACAGCATACACAGGCGGCGCAATAGGCGGTGTGACCCTGAAGGGTGGACATACGATTCATGGTGAGGTCGTATTTACTTTTCAAAAGCAACGGTATCAGGATGTACGCTATGTTCCGGGTATGGGTAATACGCGGGAAGCACTGATTGGTAAAAACCTCGATTTTATTTATGTGCGTTTTCCGCTGATGTACAGGCGAGTGATGGGGATTAAAAATGGTGATACAGACATCGGCGATTCCAAATTTTTCTGGGGGGCAGGTGTCGAAATGGCGGCTATGTATGATGTGGATTTGGACTATACGATTAATGGCGTCTCAGATGATAGATTTGTGTTTAACGGTACATTTAATGATAAAATTAAATTTCCACCTGCCAACGATATTGAGCTATTCAATCCTATGGATATTGCCATAACCGGAAGTTTGGGTTGGGAGCGTTTTCTGACGGAGCATTTTGTTTTTCAGACTGAATTAAAAGGTGCCGTAAGTCTGCTCGATATTAATCATAAAAAATGGAGAATCCCAAATGACTTAGGTGTTTATACACCTTCCCGCCACCTTATGTTGAATTTTAAATGTTCTGTTATCTACTACGTCAATAGGGTCAAACGCTTGGATGTTTACTAGGAGTAGCGAGTAGCGAGTAGTGAGTAGAGAGTAGAGAGTAGTGAGTAGAGAGTAGTGAGTAGAGAGTAGTGAGTAGAGAGTAGTGAGTAGTGAGTAGAGAGTAGCGAGTAGTGAGTAGCAAGTAGTGAGTGGACGAGTTAGCTTGAAAGGCGTGTTGGTATGTTATGCGAAACATTCAACTATCCACATATTTATGCCGATAGCTATCGGCAGGGAGTAATGTACCGAAAAAAGTATGTGAAAGCGATAAGGCACTGACTTCGTATCCATTGATTTGAAAAACTGCAAAGGGTATCTTGCGGGAAAGTTCAACAAAGGCATTTTTTAAATAAAAAAAGACCTCATTATTCGATTTTTTTTTAAATATAAAATGCGCTTTAGGCAGCTAAAGCAGCCTGTACTACAACTTCAACTATCTCCTTATAATGAATTGGCAGGTGAGGGTTTTTTTAGGCAGCTAAAGCAGCCTATACTACAACTTCAACACTTCAACACCACCGCACTACAACACTCAGTTAAGTGCCACAAAATCAGGTACTTGTCCGATGACAGAAAATACATTTCCTTTATTGTGTAAGATTTCTTCCCAGAGGTTATCGTAGTCTTCTTTGAAGATATAATTGGGTTTTGCGTGTTCGACAATCCATGAGCCTTTACGCATTTCTTGTTCGAGTTGTTTGGAATCCCAGCCTGAATAACCTACAAAAAAACGAATATCATCTTCATGTACTTGCCCGTTGTCAATCATCATTTTGAGTTGGTCGAAATGTCCGCCCCAGTAAATATTGTCCACCACGTGTGCTGCACCTTCGAGTCGCTCACCGATGGTGTGCATATAGTGTAGGGTATTGGTGCCGACTGGTCCGCCGTAATAGACTTCTGCCTCAAAATCAGGAAAATCATTGACCAGTTCGCTGACTTGCATCCTTACCGATTTGTTGAGGATAAAACCTATCGTACCGTCTTCGCTGTTATGTTCGCACAACAACACTACGGCTCGTCTGAAATACGGATCGAGCATGAATGGTTCCGCTAAGAGTAGATGACCGGAGTGTATGTTTTTCACACGTTTCATGATTCACATATATAGTGGTTAGTGAATGAGTGATGAGTTCGATAATTTTACAAAAACTGAAGCCGCAATTCATTCGTTATATTTCTTGATATTTTTGTTCAAGCTAAAGTTTTGGTAATGAATACGGAAATTAAGACATGTATGTTGTACTTTGGGTCACATATTTTTGTAAAAAAATGATTTACTGTTTTATTGTTTTATGGCTGTACTGTTTTATTGTTATACTGTTGTATTGTTGTATTGTTTCGACGATTTTTAGCCATACAACAATAAAACAATACAGCCATAAAATCATGCAGATTCGATTAAGCCTTGTAAGGTTTCGGTAGGTATTTTGCGATTGACTTTTTTGACCATGCCTTGTAAGACCTTACCTGTGCCACCGACTTCAATGAAGCGGCTTGCACCTGCGGCGAGCATATTTTGGAGGGTCTGCGTCCAGCGAACAGGGGCGGTGAGTTGCGCTATGAGGTTTTCGCGGATGCGCCCTGAGTCAGTTTCGGCTTGGGCATTGACGTTTTGATAGACCGGGCAATCGGGCGTTTTGAAATTGGTTTCTTGGATAGCTTTTTGGAGTTCCTCACGTGCCGATTCCATGAGCGGCGAATGAAATGCACCACCTACGGGCAGCACAAGCGCACGTCGCGCACCTGCTTCTTTCATCTTTTCAACGGCATACTCAATGCCATGTACTGTACCGGAAATCACCAATTGTCCGGGACAGTTATAGTTTGCCGGAACGACAATATCGGCTATCTCGCTACATACTTTTTCCACCACTTCATCTTCCAAACCCAATATGGCTGCCATTGTACTTTCCTGTGCTTCACAGGCTTTTTGCATCGCCAAGGCACGCTTATGAACAAGACGCAAACCATCCTCAAAACTCAATGCCCCTGCCGCAGTGAGTGCCGAAAATTCGCCAAGCGAATGTCCCGCCACCATATCGGGCGCAAAAATATCTTCGCGCAAACGTGCCGTAATGACGGAATGTAAAAATATCGCAGGTTGTGTAATTTTGGTTGCCTTCAGGTCGTCGGCAGTACCCGCAAACATGACATCAGTGATGCAAAAACCAAGTATGTCATTAGCTTCTTCAAATAATTGGCTGGCAATATCAGAATTTTCGTATAAATCCATGCCCATACCTGTGAATTGTGCGCCCTGACCGGGAAAAAGATATGCGTTCATTATAGTGATGTAATGTTGGAATGATGTAATGCTGTAATGAATGAGTGAATGAATGAGTGAGTGAATGAATTTTGAATGATTGAATATTTTAATATGTAAATGAAATAATTATCGCATTGACGCATTTCAACATTATCGCATTCAACATTCACTCATTATCAAGAAAGTCTTTGTCCTATTAAATTTAAAAATTCATTGCGGGTTTGTATGTGTTCAAATGCGCCGGTGAAGGCGGATGTGGTAGTGACGGAGTTCTGTTTTTGTACGCCCCGAATCATCATACACATGTGTCGCGCTTCGATGACGACTGCCACACCAAGCGGGTTGAGTGTATCGTGAATGCAATGTAAAATTTCGTGTGTGAGCCGCTCCTGTACTTGCAAGCGTCGTGCAAAAACATCTACTACACGCGGTATTTTACTCAATCCTACGATATGTCCGTTGGGAATATAAGCGACGTACGCTTTCCCAAAAAAAGGCAGAATATGATGCTCACACAAGGAATATACCTCAATATCTTTTACGATAACCATTTCACTATACTCCTCTTTGAACATAGCCGAGCGCAAGACTTCCGCAGGGTCAATATGATAGCCTTGTGTCAGGAATTGCATGGCTTTGGCAGCGCGTTCAGGTGTTTTGAGTAAGCCCTCGCGCTTGGGGTCTTCTCCCAATTTGTCCAAAATAAAATGGTATTTATCTTGTAGTTTTTCTGTAATATCAATATCGTAGCTTTCAGTTTTTTTATAAGACATGTTTGAGTCGATAGTTCATAGTCGATAGTCCATAGCAAGGATTGTCGAATACCTGTGTGAAGGAGATTTTTGGAAAAATAATGTTGAAATGTATTAATGGACAAAAATATTTTAACCACTAAGCGGACTAAGAACACTAAAATCGAATAGGCGCAGAGTTCACAAAGTATTTATAAGTATTTAATAATGAATTATTTACATTATCTTAGTTTTCTTATCCCGATAGCTATGCGGGATTCATTCGACTTTTGTGTTCTTAGTGTACTTAGTGGTTCAAATATTGTTAGTTTATTTTTGTCTCATTACTTTTAATGATTATTTCATTTACTCATTATCCCTCCCCAAAATACTCCGCATAAATTTTTTCTGTTTCGTATAGACGAACACTGTGCAAGGTACAATTGTTTAGATGTGGCGTGAGTTGTCTCCATATATAAATCACCAGATTTTCGGAGGTCGCCTGTATATTATCGGGCAAAAAATTGTCATCTAAGTTGAGGTTGGAATGGTCAATGACTTCGCATACCTCACGCTTAATGAGGTCGCCAAGTGCTTTAGCGTTCATGACAAAACCCGTCAATGGGTCAGGTTTACCTTTCACCGTCACCACAAGTTTGTAATTGTGACCATGAAAATTTTTGTTCGCACATTTGCCAAATACCTCAAAGTTTTTTTCTTCACTCCATTCATTCACCCACAAGCGATGTGCAGCATTAAAATGTTCTACTCTTGTCAGATATACCATACGAGTTATCGAGTTACGAGTTATAAAATTGGGCGCAAAAATACAAAGTTTTGTCTTTATATGTCTATATTGCGAGAGTTATTGTAGTGTTTGTGTGTTGCTGTTCTTAGTGTTGTAGTTTCGACGTATTAGGAACTACAACACTACAACACTTAGGAACTACAACACTATTAATACATGAAATTACTAATTGTTTCGGCAACAGCCGGAGAGATTCAGCCATTACGCGAGCAACTTACCATTCATTTTGAACAAATACAAGACCATATTTATGTTAAAGGTGATGTATGTGTTCATTTTTTAATAACGGGTGTTGGGATGTTTTTGACGGGAATAGCTATGACGCAGTATTTGGCAAAAGAGGACTTCGATTGGGTGATAAATATGGGTATTGCCGGAGCATTTAACCGCGATTTGAAGATAGGTGAAGTGGTGGAGGTGGTGGAAGAACGTTTCGGTGATCTTGGCGCACAAGAAAAAAACGGAGATTTTACGGATGTATTTGAACTGAAGCTAATGTCAGCTAATGAATTTCCTTTTGAGTATGGATCGATGCACCGAAAAGCATATTCTGATTTTGCATTACATTTAAAAACAGTCAAAGGATTAACTGTCAATAAGGTGCATGGTAAAACAGATGATATTTTATTGATTAAAAATAAATACCATTCAGATATAGAAACTATGGAAGGTGCGGCTTTTTTTTATGTTTGTTTATTACAAAAAATTCCTTTCACACAAATCCGCGCCATATCGAATTATGTAGAACCCCGCAATCGTGCCAATTGGGATATTCCAACGGCTGTACGTCACTTGAATGAGGTGGTTTGGGAGCTAGTAAAGAAATGTAAAATGTAAAACTGTCATTTCTGTTAAATTTTTTCGAGTTATTAAATGTTCCGAATGAGGTCATTTTTCTTATTGAAATTCAAAATTTTCATAACCTAATTCAAAATATAATTTGGTTTTTAAAATTTTTTTAA